>JANNYO010000393.1:0-6438 GCA_031410115.1 Rhodanobacteraceae bacterium
TTAAGCATCGCAAAGTCCGCTGCTACATGCTTCGACAGGCTCAGCACGAACGGTTTCTATGAGGTTTTCGGATTTATCGATGATAAATGCCAGATTTTCCAAATGGCAAACGTTCAAACATATTCGAGCCGAATCAATAAGGTCGCGAAAACTTGCGCCCACGCGCTTCAAAAAAGAATTTGGTCAGATTCCAATTTTTTGACATCAGCTGCCAAGCCCCGCCGCCGCAATAGCCAATAGCCCGCCGGAATCACAAACAATGAAAGCAAAGGTGCGGTCAACATGCCGCCCACCATGGGTGCTGCGATTCTGCGCATCACCTCAGAACCGGTGCCGCTACTCACCAGTATCGGTAGCAAACCCACAATAATGACGGCGACCGTCATTGCTTTTGGGCGCACGCGCTGCACCGCACCGATGCGAATCGCATCAAGCAAATCGGTGGCGCTTAGCTTCCCAGCTTGGACGCAATCGGCCCAGGTGTGCTTGAGATAAATCAACATAATCACGCCAAATTCCGCCGACACACCCGCCAGTGCAATAAAGCCAACGCCAGTGGCGACCGACAAATTGAAATCCAAGGCATACAGAAACCACACGCCGCCGGTGAGGGCAAAAGGGAGCGTCGCCAAAATCAGCAGCGCTTCGTCGACGCGCTTAAAAGTCAAATAAAGCAGGACGAAAATAATCATCAGGGTGGCGGGAATCACCAGCTTCAGGCGCGCGTTTGCGCGCTCTAGAAATTCAAACTGGCCGCTGTAACTTAAGCTTAGGCCAGGCTCAAGTTTGACCTCGCGCGCCACCGCTGATTGTAAATCGCGCACCACCGAGACTAAGTCGCGGCCGCGCACATCAATGTAGACCCAGCCACTGGGGCGCGCGTTTTCACTTTTCAGCATTGGCGGGCCATCGCTGACGGTTAATTTCGCCACCATGCCCAACGTGATTTGCGCACCGTCCTCAGTCAAAATTGGCAGCGTTTCCAACTGCGCAACACTGGCGCGCCATTCGCGGGGATAGCGCAAATTAATCGGGAAACGCGCGCGCCCGGCGACGATTTCGCCGATGTTTTCACCGCCAATGGCGCCGGAAACCATCGCCTGTACATCGCTGATATTGAGGCCATAGCGCGCCGCTGCTTGGCGGTCGATATCAATGTCGATGTAGCGCCCGCCGGTCAGGCGTTCGGCTAGGCTTGAGCTGACGCCCCGCACGGTTTTCGCAGCGCGCTCGACGCTGAGTGCGGCGCGATCAATCGCGGCAAGGTCGCTACCCGAAATTTTCACGCCGATCGGGCTTTTAATGCCGGTCGCCAGCATGTCGATGCGGTTGCGAATCGGCGGTATCCAAATATTAGTTAGGCCCGGCACTTTCACCGCGCGATCTAGTTCGTCAACTAACTTATCCGGCGTCATGCCCGCGCGCCATTGGTCGCGCGGCTTGAACTGGATCGTGGTTTCAAACATTTCCAGCGGTGCCGGATCCGTCGCCGTTTCGGCGCGCCCGGCTTTGCCAAATACGCTGAGCACTTCGGGCACGGACTTAATCATGCGGTCGGTAAGTTGCAGCAATACACTGGCTTTTTGCGCCGATAGGCCGGGCAGGGCGCTGGGCATGTAAAGCAAATCACCCTCGTCCAAAGCGGGCAGAAACTCACCGCCTAAACGGCTAATGGGAAAGATGCCGGTTAAAAAAATCATCGCCGCAACGCCCAAGGTTCGTTTCGGCCGCGCCAGCACCGCATCCAGCAGCGGTCGATAGAGCGCCATCAGCACGCGGTTGATCGGGTTGTTAGTTTCTTCGGGTAGTTTTCCGCGAATCATATAGCCCATCAAAACCGGCACCAGCGTCACCGATAAGCCAGCAGCAGCGGCCATCGCATAGCTTTTCGTCAACGCCAGCGGCGCAAACAAACGGCCTTCCTGCGCTTGCAAAGTAAACACCGGAATAAACGACAGCGTGATGATCAGCAGGGAGAAAAATAGCGCTGGGCCAACCTCAATTGCCGCCTCGGCAATCACTTGCCAGTGCGCATCGCCTGCCAAAGTTTGATCTGGATGCGCGTGCTGCCACTGCTCAAGCTTTTTGTGCGCGTTTTCGATCATCACAATCGCCGCATCCACCATCGCGCCAATCGCAATGGCAATGCCGCCGAGCGACATGATGTTGGCGTTTACGCCGAGATGGCGCATCACGGCAAAGCTGATCAGCACGCCCAGCGGCAGGCATACAATCGCGACTAAACTGGAGCGCAAATGCCCCAGGAATAGCAGGCACACCAGGGCTACGACAACGAACTCTTCCAACAGCTTGTGACTGAGATTGGCCACCGCCCGATCAATCAGCTGGCTGCGATCATAGGTCGTTACGATCTCAACTCCAGCTGGAAGACTGGCTTTGAGCTGGGCTAACTTTTTCTGCACTGCCGCAATCGTTTCCCGTGCGTTGCCCCCGACGCGCAAAATCACCACACCGCCAACCGCCTCGCCCTGTCCATCAAGCTCAGCAATGCCGCGCCGCATCTCGGGGCCAAGTTGGATATGTGCGACATCCCCCAGCAGCACGGGTACTGCCCCGACCAACTTGAGCGGTATCGCGGCAAAGTCGTCGAGCGTTTTCAAATAGCCGCTCGCGCGCACCATCATTTCCGCCTCGCCCAATTCCAACACCGCGCCGCCGGTTTCCTGATTTGCGTTCGCGACTGCTGCGCGAACTTGCGCATAGGTGATGCCGAAATTCGCCATTTTTACAGGCTCCAGCAGCACTTGATATTGCTGCACCATGCCGCCGATGGTTGCCACCTCAGCCACATTTGGCAGCGTTTTTAGCTCGTACTTGAGCGTCCAATCCTGCAGCGCGCGCAGCTGCGACAGGTCGTGTTTGCCATTTTTGTCCACCAGCGCATACTGATAAATCCAACCGACGCCGGTTGCATCAGGCCCCAGCGAGCTGCGGGCCGTGGCGGGCAGGCGCGCCTGCACTTGGTTGAGATATTCCAACACCCGTGCGCGCGCCCAGTACAAATCTGTGCCGTCATCAAACAGCACATAAACGAAGCTGTCGCCAAAAAAAGAATAGCCACGCACCGTTTTGGCACCCGGCACGGAAAGCATCGTGCTGGTCAATGGATAAGTGATTTGATCCTCAACAATTTGCGGCGCTTGGCCAGGGAAACTGGTGCGAATAATCACCTGGGTATCAGACAAGTCTGGCAATGCATCTACCGCGGTTGTGCGCACCGCATAAACACCCAAAATACTGATGCACACGGCGCTCAACAGCACGATAAAACGGTTGTAAATAGACCAGCGAATAACAGCGGCGATCATTGTCCGACCCCACTAAAACTGGCCTCGGAATCAAGCAGAAATTGGCCGCTGATTACAATCGAATCGCCCGCGTTTAAACCCCGCAGAATCACCGTACGCGCGCCTATTTCAGCGCCCAACGTTACTTCGACGGGCGCAAAACTGCCTTTGCCCTGCCAGCGCATCACCAGCGCGCGCTTGCCGGTGCGAATGATCGCTTCCGTGGGCACAGTAAGTGCGTCAGATGCAATCGCTGCATGAGCTTGCAACTGCACTGTGGCGGCCATGCCGGGGCGCAACAGCCCCCCTTGATTTCTTAAGCTTATGCGCAGCCGAACGCTGCGGCTGTCCGCATTTAACGCAGGCAAAATCGCATCAATGGTGCCAGCTAGATTTGCACCCGGGCGCGCAGTCAACTGGATGGATGCATTTGCGCCAACGGCAAGCTCAGCGGCAAGCTCTTCCGGCACCGAAACTTCACACCAGACGGATTCAATGCCATTGATGCGCGCCAAGGTTTGCCCGGCCATGACCGTCATGCCGGTGCGCACCCATAATTCTTGGATTACCCCAGCGCGTGCGCTGTACAAGGTAAAAAGCTGTTGCACACGACCGTTTTTGCGCAACGCTTGAATCGCGGTTTCCGGCATCCCAACTAAACGCAGGCGTTCGTGCGCAGCAGCGATCAGTGCCAGCTCACCGCTCGCGCGC
Source organism: Rhodanobacteraceae bacterium (assembly GCA_031410115.1). GTDB lineage: Bacteria > Pseudomonadota > Gammaproteobacteria > Xanthomonadales > SZUA-5 > JANNYA01. Next base: position 4,020 of record JANNYO010000393.1, read on the forward strand.
AAGGCTAAATATTCTTGCTGCGCTGCACTCCACTCGGGCACCGTCATCTCTACCAATGGCTGCCCGGCGCGAATCACATCACCAGGAGCCAGCGCAAATACGCGTTCGACAAATCCAGCCATGCGCGCCTGCTCGATGCTCACCGCGCGCTCGTCGTAGTTCAGCAGTCCGGGCACAGTGATTGCCGGTTGCAACATGTCTGCGGCGGTTACTTCAACCAAGGCGGTGCGCACGCCTAGGTTTTGCAGCGTACTCGCCTCGATTTTCACAGTCGGCTCAGCGGCCATTCCGGCTTCACTGGCGGCGTATTTCGGCACCAGCTGCATATCCATGAAGGGCGACTTTCCGGGCGCGTCAAAGTGCTGTGCGGGCACCATTGGGTCATACCAATACAGTGCTTTTGGCGCTGTTACGGAAGGCGACGCGGCACTGGAAGGCATCTGCATTTGGCGCATCGCAAGGTAATAGCCGCTGCCCGCGCCGAGTGCCAGAAGCATAACGGTGGCGACCGCAAGTAAAGCTTTCGTTTGGTTTTTCATTGTTATTGACCTAATTGAGAGCCGTTCGCCCTGAGACGCATCACGAAGTTTGCGGTTACATGCTTCGACAGGCTCAGCACGAACGGGTTCTCGCGTGTGCAGAACTGAGAACCGTTCGCCCTGAGCTTGTCGAAGGGCGCATGCTTCGACAGGCTCAGCACGAACGGGTTTTTTGGGTGCAGCGTTGAGGGATTCATAGATAGCTAAAATGCAGCTGTGCCGCCAGCATTTGGATGTCTCCGCGCAGCGAAATCGTCCGCAGCAGCAAGTCCACACGCTCGCTGCGCGCGGCAATTACGGCGCTCAAATCGGCACTACCGGCCTGCCACGCAGCCAACGCCAGCGCACATTTTTCCTCGGCTAAGGGCAAAAATACCTGTTCAATGCGCAGGGCGTTTTTCGTTAAGCGCGCGTGCTCTGCCAACTGGGATGCAAACATCGCCGCGTGTTCGCGCGTCGTGCTTTCACGCTCAAAATCGAGCGCTTCCAACTCGGCGGCTTTTGCCGCAATCAGCGGGTCTTGCCGGGTTTTCGTGAAAAACGGCAAATCAAAACTGAGCTGCACACTCACCATATCGCCAAACGCGCGGCCACGCTGCTGATAGGCGACTTCTAAAGCCCAGTCGATATTTTTTTCGGCTTTCGCGGCATCACTTTCGGCGTGTAACAACTGCTGCTTGGACGCGAAGGCTTGTAGCAAAGGATGCCGATTGAGATGTTGGCCCAATGTTGCAAGCTCAACGCTCCAATCCGGCGCATCGCCTGCCAAAGGCGCATCCGCCTCTGCGCCTAGCCAACGGTGTAGCTCCGCATTTGCCTGCGCCACTTTCGTGTCAAGCGCATCCGCGCGCTCATCAATCATGGCCGCCTCAACGCGCGGCAGCACCGCGTCGGTCAACATCCCCTTGCCGCCCGCTAATTGCGCTTGTACAGCACCTGCCAACAGCTTATTTTCCGCCCGTAAAGCCGCCAACGCCGCCCGTTCACGCTCGGCGCTGCGTCGCGCGATCCAAGCGAGTGCGGTGCTCAGCTGCACGCTTTGCTGACTGATCTTGCGCTGCGCCTGAGCGAGTGCAATCTGCGCCTGCGCCTGCGCAGTCCGGGCAACGCGCTTGGCACGGTTTGGGAACTCCTGCATCAATCCAATGCGGCGCATGGTCATAAAATCCCCGCCCGCCTCAAAACGGCTGGGCCCTTCAATCAACAAATTGTCCACGCCCACAATCATTTTCGGATCCGGCAATGCGCCGGCCGGCAGCATCGATAACTCTGCCGCCTGCACGCGCTGTGCGTCTGCTAGCAGCTGCGGCGCATTGCGCTCGGCTTGGGCTAGCGCTGCGGTAAAACTTAACGCTGCGTATTCGGCGTTGGGTTTTGCCGATACGCACGCAGGAATGCCGTGGGCTATGACGCCCACCATCAAAATAAGCCATTTCATTTTATCTTTCCCGAAATCAAAAACATCGCGTGCAGCGACCTGCAGGCGTTTTTTCTGGTTTATTTGCGTGGGCAAATAAAACCGTGTTTTTGGACTTAGGCTAGATTCGGGGGCGGCGTTGGTGGCGCTGCGCTGCGGCGCAGTATGTGCACGTCGCCAAGCTGGGCGACGGCATCGCTGCGTTCGATGATGACCAGCTCAAATGCGCGTAACAACAGCAAACACGCAGCACCACAGCGGCTGATTTGACAGTCGTCATCACAGCATGGGCAGGGTGGTTTTTTAACCTGTCCGGCAATAGCGTTGTGCGCCAAGTTGGCTTGGTTTTGTGTCGCCATGTGGCAGTGCGGCATTTTGTCGCGCGCATTGGCGATGCCTGATCCAACACGTACGGACGTGTTTGCGACCTCGGGAACATTTACCTGCCGTGTCGCTATCGCGA
>JANNYO010000394.1:0-5310 GCA_031410115.1 Rhodanobacteraceae bacterium
CAATACTCGACCTCGGCGATGTGGGTATGTTCGCCCCACATCAACGCGGCGCCATAAAACAGTCCTATCGCCACTGTCGACAAAAACAACAGCGCAACGATGGACTTCGATTCGCTATCCGGGCTGCGTAAAATCGGCCACAGGGCCCGCCCGACTAGGGTCAACCACAGCAGCAAGCCGATAAACAAAAAATACTGCCAAAAGCGCCCCATATCGGCGTATTCCCAGCCCTGATGGCCGAACCAGAAATTGTGCTCCAACCCCAGTTTTTGCATCACCGCAAACCACTGGCCGGTAAATGCGCCGACGACGATGATGAGTAAACAGCAGAATAAGAAGTTCACCCCCAGACGCTGAAACTTAGGTTCATAACCAGAAAGTGCGGGGCCAATGTACAAACCTGTTGCCAGCCAAGCAGTGGCGATCCACAGCACCGCAAGCTGGGTGTGCCAGGTGCGGGTAATCGAGTACGGCAGATATTGCGCAAGCGGGAAACCATAGGCGGTTTGACCTTCCACCTGATAGTGCGCGGTGATCGCGCCGAGCAAAATTTGGACTAAAAAGAGTGCCAGCACCAGCCAAAAATACTTTGCAGTCGCCTGCATCGACGGGGTGATGACGAGCGCTGCAAACGGATCAATAGCGGGCACTGAGTGCGCAGCTTCGCCACGCCCGTGGGTAACGGCGTGATGCCAACCCAAGGCGGCAATTCCCGCGATTAAAAAAATCACGCTAAACACCGACCACAGCCAAAGCGCAGGTGGCGGCGTGTTGCCGATCAAGGGTTCGCTCGGCCAATTATTGGTGTAGCTCACTTTCGCGCTTTCCGCATTGGCCGCATTGGCCACATTGGAAAGATTCGGCTGCTGTGATGCATCTGCCAGCACCGCGCGCTCAGTTACCGCGGCCCAGGCCGTCCACCAAAAAAATGCAGTTAGCTTGTGTCGATGTTCCGGCGTATCGACGGTGTTGTCGCGCATTGCGTATGCCTCGCGCAGACTTGCGGTCGCAGGATCGTTGCCAAACAAACTTTCATAGTGTGCCGCCACTGCTGAAATGGCGCGGGCGCGCTCATTGGTCACGGTGATGATTCCATTCGCCGGGTCAAAGGTGTTCAAGCGCATCATCCCTTGCAAGCGCGCGCGCAGCCCAGCTTGATGTTCGGGATCCAATTGCGCATAGCCCACTGAGCCACCCCCTGCGCGCGCCCATAGATCGAGTACCGCAAGCGCCTCACGATGCAGCCAATCGGCACTCCAGTCGGGCGCGACGTAGCCACCGTGGCCCCAAATGGAGCCCAGCTGCATGCCGCCCATGGATTGCCAAACTTGCCGCCCCTCTTGGATATCAGCGCGGGTATAGACAACCGCGCCATCGGCGCTCAGCACTTGTGCTGGAATGGGCGGTGCGGCGCGAAAAATTTCGCCGCCCGCCCATAGCAGTATGCTGAAAGACACGATCAGCAGGACGACAAGTGCTAGCCATAGTTTTCGGGTGTTGCGCATTTTAGTCTCCGGTTATTCTCAATCATGCGTGATGCAAATCCGCCAGACCTTGACCTAGATCAGCACCAACCTGCGCCAGCGGTTAATCAACGACCTAAGCGGCGATATTTAAGTGCGTCGGGTGCAATTGCGAACTGTGGCCTGCAGCCTTACCAACGCGTTCAGCAATATTTTTTGCTGACACGCGCTCGTCGCTTTTGCCGAACGCGCGCAGTCGCGCAAAATCGAGAATATGTAGTTCACGTTGATCTATTTCCATTACCCCAGCGCTGCGCATTGTGGTCAATGTGCGGCTGACCGTTTCTACCGTTAGGCCCAAGAAATTGGCTAAATCACTGCGCGTCATGCGTAACACGAAACGATTGGGCGAATAGCCCGTGTCGGCATAGTGCGTTGATAACCTTAGCAAAAATTGCGCTAGCCGGGCGCTGGCGCATTGGCTGCCGAGCGCCCAGACTTGGTTTTGTTCGCGCACCAACGCGCGTGCCATGCAGCGATACACCAATTGCTCAAACCCTGGGTAGCGCGCGGAAAGTTCGGCTAAACGATGCATGGAAAGAACAATCACTTCGCTGTCTTCTAGTGCGATTACGCTGGTGCAAAATTTACCGTCATCAAAACCATCGGCACCGATCAGATCGCCGCGCATCGGAAAGCCGACAATCTGGGATACACCCAGCGCATCTAAGGCCACGGTTTTGAATCCGCCGGTGCGCACAACATAAAGCGCTTTCGCCGGTTCGCGATCGCTAATCAGCGCTTGCCCTGCGCGTACGCGTCGTTTTGCCACACACTCTTGCAAACACGCCTGAGCACCCGCCCATTGCAAGCCTAAAAGCGTCAGCAAACTGACAACTTGCAGTGTGGTTTGTTCGCCTTTAGGGGCAAATTTGACTACTTTTCCATCGTGTCGCGCGCCCGTCAGCTCGGCTGTCGATGGCGCCACTGCGAAAGCTCGGTCTGAGCGGTTAGCAGCGCTTGCAAGTTGCTGAAACATGATGGCTTTCTCCTGGCTGATGTGCCGGAAGTATTGAATATCCTCTAACTATCGCCTATCAGCGCATGCTGATTTTTGCATCAGCAGGTGATGAGCGGGCATAGGAATCTGCCTATACTCAGCCGCTTTTTTCCCTTGCCACTAGCTTTTTTGCGTCGGCAAAATATTCGAAACCAGCTTTTGCGCGATCGCGTAATGCACCAACTCCGCTACCGAATTCATTTGCATTTTGGCAAAAATATGGGACTTGTAAGTGCTGATGGTTTTAACGCTCAAACTCAAAACATTGGCAATTTCACCAATAGATTGGCCGGCTACTAGCGCGTGAAAAACTTGATGCTCGCGATCTGATAGCTGTTGATGTGGCCTGTCGGGCAGGCTTTGCGGCTGCAAACTGAGCGCCATCTGTTCGGCAAGCGCAGCGCTGACATACATGCCGCCACGCGCAACTTTTTCCATCGCCGCAATCAGCGATGCGGACGCGCTGTCTTTGGTCAAATAGCCTGCGGCACCCGCTCGAATTGCGCGCACTGCGTATTGATCCTCCTCGTGCATGGTCAACACCAAAATGCGCAGATCTGGAAATTCCGCTTTCACCAGCTTGATCAGCTCAATGCCGTTGCGCCCAGGCATGGACAAATCAAATAACGCCAATTCAATAGCCTGTGTACGTAGACGCTGCAGCGCTTCGTTGCCGTCTGCGGCTTCTGCTACCACTTGAAATAGACCGGACTCAGCAATGATTCGCTTGAGGCCATCGCGCACCAGCGCATGATCATCGGCGAGCAAAACGTGAATCACGACACCACCTGCGGCAACGCGAATTTCAAATGCACCCGCAGCATAACGCCACCCTGCACAGGGCTGCTCAATTCCATATCACCACCCTGCGCATAGGCGCGCTCGCGAATGCCAAGCAGGCCGTGCTGACTACCCGCTTTGCTGTGCGCGGTTTTGTCGCGACCCGTTTTCCCGCCCGTAGGCTTAATACCAACGCCGTTATCGCCAATGTTGATCTCGACGATGTCGTTGGTTGTGTACGCGGAAATCGTCACCGCCGTGGCGCCTGAATGTTTGGCGATATTATTCAAAGCCTCTTGCACAATACGAAAAACATGCGTCGCCGTGTCAGCCGGCAGCCGGTCTAGGCTGGCATCAATCGTTAACGCGCACTGCACGGGGTTGCGCAATAAAAACTGCGCTACCTGCCACTCAAGCGCTGCGCATAACCCTAAATCATCAAGCATGAGTGGCCGCAAATTTGAGGCTATTCGCCGCGTATTCGCAACCGTGTCATCAATCAAGGCCTGCATTCGCGCCAGCGCGTCAAGCTGCTGGGCGTCCAACGCAGTTTTGCTTGTTTGCCGTGTCGCCTGTGTGGCGAGACTTGACGCCAAATAGCCCAGATCCATTTTAAGCGCGGTTAGTTTTTGCCCCAGCTCATCGTGTAGCTCGCGCGAAATACGCGTTTTTTCTTCCTCCCGCGCTTGAATCGCGGCGCGCGAAAGCAGCTGCAATTCGTCTTTAGCGTCCTCTAATGCCCTGCTGGACTTCACCCGTTCAGTGACGTCGCGCAAAATCACGCTGTAGACCAACTCGTCAGCTACAGATTTGCCGCGCAAATGTGAGACTTGCGCGCGTGAGATCGAGGCTTCAATTGGGAACTCCTCGCCATTCGCCCGCAGGCCTAACAAGATCCGCTGTTGCCCCATACGCCGTGAGGAGCTGCCGGTTTTGCCAAAGCTTGCAACATAGCCGCCGTGACGCGCATGAAAGCGCTCTGGGATCAGCGTATTGAGCGATCGGCCAATCGCCTGCTGCGCGGTAATCCCAAACATCGCCTCAGCTGAGGCGTTGAACAGGGTGATGTTCTGTGCGCCATCGATACACACCACAGCGTCCATCGCTGAGCTAATCAATGCGTGCAATTGCTTATTCAAAGTTGCGCAACCAACGACTCTAGGTAGCGCAGGAGTGTGCACCTTCGCATCGTCCGTGCACAACGTGTCTGCGGCCCACTCGCAGCCCGCCCGGCACAACCAACCAGGAACCTGATCTAGGTCAAGGCGGGTTGAAAATAGCCGCCTAGAGTTGCCACGGTGAAGTTACGCAAAAAACGTGGGTGCCAACTGTTATGTTCAAAAAAATTCTTGTGGCAACCGATGGCTCAGACATGGGAAACCGTGCCGTTACCACAGCGGTCGAATTCGCCGCTACGGTCAAGGCCAGTATCGTGTTTGCCTTCGTCACCTTTCCCTACACCATGTCCAGCGTGCATTTTCCGCTGCCAAGCGGCGCATTGCCGACCCACGCAGAACATGAGAAAGCAAATATCGAAGGCGCGCAGCGGATCTTTGGCCCTGTCACTGGCATCGCAAAACAAGCAAACGTGCCGTTTCAAACGGTCACGCTCGAGCACACGCAGCCATGGCGCGGGTTGCTGCAAATAGCGCAGTCGCAGGGTTGCGACTTGATTTGCATGGCATCACACGGCCGCGCAGGCTTATCCGCTTTGATACTAGGCAGTGAAACGCAAAAAGTGTTGACGCATTCGCATATTCCCGTGCTGGTCGTGCGCTAACAAGGATTTGCCGGTAAGGCATTCGTGCCCAATAAGCGACATGCGTAGGCTTTCCGAGCGAGCGGCTTCACCGACGGCTGCTAAGCCTGCATCCAACCGGTGATCGCAACGCGATCGCCGGTCACAAACGCCGCGACCGGTGAAACACAGTGCCACTGAGGCACTTTGAAAATACACATGCTGTTAAAAGCTGGGCAAACACTGTCAATAATTTTTAGCGGCAGCGC
>JANNYO010000395.1:0-1849 GCA_031410115.1 Rhodanobacteraceae bacterium
CGCGGTGCTGGCGGCGCCGCCGACGTGGAACACGCCGTTTCCGGATAACTCCCTTGGTTTACAGCTGCGCCAAGTGGCGAATTTAATCAATGTGCGCGGCGCGTCAGGGCTCAATATGCGGCGGCAAATTTTCTTCGTCGGCATCGGCGGCTTCGATACCCATGACACGCAATTGCTTAGCCAAGCGGCCAATCTGGCAACCGTATCGCAGGCGATGCAGGCCTTCTATCAGGCCACGGTGCAGCTGGGCATTAGTAGTGAAGTCACGGCCTTCACCGCGTCCGATTTTGGCCGCACGCTATCAACCAATGGCGATGGCACAGATCACGGCTGGGGCGGGCATCATTTCGTCGTTGGCGGCGCGGTGCGCGGTGGGCGCTTCTACGGGCAGATGCCCTCGCTTTTGCAAGTCAATAATCCCAACGATGCCGGCTATGGTCAAATCATTCCGACCACCGGGGTTGATCCGTACTCGGCGACATTGGCCAGCTGGTTTGGTGTGGGAACAAGCGGGATTGATACGATTTTCCCGAACCTTGGGCTGTATCCCAGCCGCAGCTTGGGGTTTATGGTTTAGGATCAAGCACACACAGCACCTGATTCGTGAGCAGAGACTCGCGTTCAGGCCGCGCGCCTAAATTTACCCGCAATCACGTTCCCGTCGGTGCGCAGGGTGTCCAGGTAATCTGCCCAAACTTGCATTATCTTGACGCGCTCGGCCCAATGCCGCGAGCGATCATAGGCCGCGCGTACTTTGTTGGCTTCGCGGTGCGCTAGTTGTGAGCTTGGCCTCTTGTTTGCTCAGCCAATCCCGCGCCACCGCCTGAAAGGTGCGCTCGCTGCGTGTGACTTCGATCACTTCAACGGCAATCACGGCGGCTTTGGTTTCTTTGCGTGTGGCGTTTGGGTCAATGCCGCTTGCCAGCGACGCCCGGGCAGTTTCAGCAGCCCGGCGGGCGTCGGCTAGGCTGAGTTCTGGATGCACGCCAAGGGCTAGCAGTTTTTGCAGGCCGCCAAAGCGATACGCCATGCGCCAATAGCAAGCGCCGTTTGGGTTCACCAGCAAATAAAGCCCTTTGCCGTCCGTCAACTTGAAAGGCGTTGCGCCGGGCTTGGCTTTCGCTTTGATCGTGACCGGCGTCAATTTTCCGAGACTTTTGCCATGTTGGTATCAATTTTGTTGGTATCGCCAAGACAGACGACATACCAACAAATCTACCAACATCTTTGCCCGGATACCATCAAATCAGCTTGTACGCTGTTGGACGTACGACCATAAAAAAACCCGCTTTTATGCGGGTTCGTGGACTTAGCGGGATGCTGTTGAATGGGTATTTGGTGCCCGAGCAGGAGCCGCAATGTCACGCAAAGCCTTGATTTAATTGAATTACGGTGGCGTGCGCAAAGAAAATACCCCCAACCATACCCCCAAATAGGTCGCGCTAGGGCTAAAGACGCTTAAATTTTGCCATGATCGGCGGCTAAACTGACGCTAAACCATGGTTGCACCATGCGGGCGCAATAATTCAATTTTGGCCTAATCCCTGTGTTGCTGCGTAACAGTGGCTACACCCCTGTTTGTTTGTCGATTGCCTATTAAACACGCATTGATTGCGATTCTTTTTATAACTCCGCTTTTAGCCCGCCGCCCATTGATTAACTCGTTGACTTTTGAAGGCTTGGTTAATTCCTTTCGTTGATCTCGCGGAATACCTGCCTCAGTTTTTCATCGCTCAACTCAATGTGCACGTTAGCGCCCATTTTCCGGGATGTAAGTTTGAACGGTCACGCCCACATCGCCGGAGTGCTCGACTTTCTCAACGTACAGTCCGGCCGCTTTGCCGCGCGC
>JANNYO010000396.1:0-17218 GCA_031410115.1 Rhodanobacteraceae bacterium
GTGTGGCCTGTTCGGAGAGTCTCATCTGCCGTGTCTCCTGTTCTGCGTGACTCATCTGCCGTGTCGCCTGTTCGGCGAGACTCGACCACATAAGTCGGAAAGCAGCCGTAACCCTTTGCCCAGGGTAAGTAGCTAAATAACGACAGCGTGGGACGTCAGCCGCCTTGGCTGATTGATCGCCACGCGCAATCGCCAGCTGAGATGCAAGCGCTTCGCTGGCATACACAGCACCGGGCGCGGTGGCGGGTTCTAAACGTGCCGCGCGCGAAACCCCAGGGCCGATGGCGTTTGGCTTTTGACTGACTGGGTCCAGTGTTATCAGCACCGGCGCATAGTGCAGCGCAATGCGCAGCTTCAGCGGGAAATTCAATTCTGCCGCCAGCCGCGCGAGCTGATCTTGCAGCGCTAAGGCAAAACGTGCCGCATTGAGTGCGGTATCAAACACCAAAAACAGCCCGTCGCCCCAGGTGTTACGCACTGCCACGTGCGCGTCGGCCTGCTCAAATTCACTGATTACAGCGGCCACTAAAGGCAATACGCGCTGGACAAATTGCAGCGATTGCTCGGTGCTGAATTTGCTGAAGCCGACAAAATCGGCAAATAGCAGGGCTTTGATTTGATGCTCAGCGGCACTTGCGATGCGGGCGAAGCGGGTGGCCGTGCCGGTCAGTGCGCGCAGCGTGGCATCCATTGGGTCAACCAGCTGTACCCGCATATTCGCGCCAAGCATATGCTGCACCATCGAAGCCGTGCCGCCGGCGCCGCGCGCGGGCAAGCGATCCCAAACGGCGATGCCAGCCAGTTGTGCTTCACACTCGTTTGCACGTAATAATGCGGTGCCTAACAAAATTTCATTGGCGTAGCTATAGTCAATCGTGCCGCCGGTGGGGCCTTCGGGTGCAAGCGCATACACTTTGCTCGCCGCCGCCAAAATAGGTTCAACCACCGCGGCAAAAGTGCCTAAGCCCAGGCCTTGCCATTCACGTGCTAGGCCCGACGCATCTGAGGCCAAGATCACGTTGAGTTCCAAACCTGCGGCAAGGGCTGCCTGCGCAAAAACCACATCCGCGCCTTCTGACAGCGCGCAAAATGCCACCCGAATTGCTTTGTTTGCTAACAACTCATCGATACGCGCACGCACTTTGACCAGCGATTGCACGGTCAATCTGGACGGTGCGGCGCGGCTTAAGTCCGCACCGTCGCACGCATCCAGGCGATGCCCGCTAAACACCACCAACACCGGCATCGGCAGCCAAAGCTCGACCCGGCTCGCATCCCGATCACGTGCCTGAAAAATCAGCCGCGCTTGGCGGCGCATGCTGGCGATATGGGCAAAGCGCAGGTGCAGCCGGGCGAGATCCGCGCTCTGTTCGTAGTACTGGCTCGCGCGTTCCTCGTCGCCCATGAGTAGCGCCGCCTCAGCGCGCACCGCCAAGCGCCACTGCTGCTCAAGCTGATCGCGTGATGCCACGCCTGGATGTTGATCCATTTGCGCCAAAACGCTGCGCGCAATGCGCACGGAATCCGCGCCCTGGCCGAGCAACAAAAACAGCGTCGCGACATTGATGCCGCTCCAAATCCCGTTAGACGCAGCGTAGGCCTTGCGATAAGCGCTGGAGGCCAGCGTTAAATCGGCGCGGATAACGTCACTGCGCAATTTTAATCCCGCCGCAGTTGCCTGATCTAAAGCGCGCTGTTTGTACAGCCGCCCCAATGCGGCATAGACCTGTTCGATCTGCGCGGGCGCCGCATCTGGCTTGAGCGCATCTGCGGCGCATTGCAAGCTTTCGATGGCGGCGGCGGAAAGCCCTAAATTCGCTGCCGCCGTGCCGGCACAGGCGCTTAACGCTGGATCAACTTGCTCAGGAAAAACTTGCGCACAAAAGCTGCTCAGCTCCAATACCTGCGCGAACGCGCCGGCGGCAAGCAGGGCTTCGCCGAGTGCACTTAGCTCTAACTGCGTGGGTGTTGATGCTGCACCGGCTAGCGCATCTGGATCCAGCCGCAGCAGTAATGCTTCCAACCGACCGCGATCGCCGTGTGCTGCGTTAATCTTTTCGTATAGGCTCATGTTGCGTAGTATCACCGAATTAATGGCGGTTCGGACGCAAGAGGTAGGGCCCAGTGGCGCAAAAAAAGCTCAAAGTTTTCGTCTCCTCGCCGGGTGATTTGATGCGCGAGCGGCTTGCTGTGCAGGGCGTAATTGACAACATCAATGGCGACTATCTGGGCGTGGTGCAGCTTGAGCTAATTCGTTGGGAGGAAAAAAGCTATCACGCGCGCGCAGGGTTTCAAACGCAAATTGAGGAAGCCAGCGCCTGCGATTTGGTGATTGCGATGCTGTATCAACGCTTAGGCACGCCCTTGCCGCTGGGTGTTGCAACACGTGCCGATGGCAGCGGTTATGAAAGTGGCACCGCCTACGAGATTGAAACCAGCCTCGCGCATGCACAGAGTGCGGCCACGCCGCAACTGTATATGTTTCGCAAAATCACCCGTGACGTGTCTGCCGTGTCGCTCGCGCGAGACTTGTCTGCCGTGTCGCTCGCGCGAGACGTGACCAACACGCCCGATGCCCCCGCCCAGGCGAAAGCGCTCGCGCAATTTTGGCAGCGCCTGTTCGTTGATGCATCCGGCCAAATCTTGCGCGCGTTCCAGAGTTTCGAGCACGTGGACGATCTGCAGCGGATGCTCGACCATGCGGTGCGCAGTTGGCTGCATGAACGGGGCTTTTTGCGTGATGCGCCGACATGGAATACTGCGGTGCTGGGCTCGCCGTTTCGCGGCCTTGCAGCGTTTGAGGAAAGCCACGCCAGTGTCTATTTTGGTCGCGGCGTAGCGGTGCATGCGGCATGGCAAAAATTACTGCGCGCGCATACTCAGGGCGCCGGTTTTCTGCTCGTTTTGGGCGCCTCAGGCGCGGGTAAATCATCGTTGGTTAAGGCCGGATTGTTGCCACTGTTTCGCGCGCACATGAACGCGCATGGTTTAGCGCTGGCACGCGTCGCGCAGATGCGACCAGGGCTTGATCCAACGGCTGCATTGGCGATCGCGCTGGCGCAACTTGACGCATTTGATCCGCACGCTGCGCAGGCGATACTTGTGCCTGAACTGAGCGATAGAACGGCAAAATACTTGCTGGTAATCGATCAGTTTGAAGAGCTGTTTCAGCAAAGTGATGCGGTAATTAACGATTTTGCCCAGCGCTGTTTTGAACTCGTGAGCGCGCGCGGATTTTTCCTGATTGCAACCATGCGCGCAGATTGCTACGCCAGTCTGTTGGCGCACGCGGAGCTTGCCGTATTGAAAGATTCTGGCCTTAGTTTTGATGTGCGCACACCCAGCGACTTGGATATTGAATCCATGCTGCGCGGGCCGGCGGCGGCGGCAAAACTGGTTTTTGAGAAGCATCCAAATGGCGGTGACTTGGCCGATACCATTTTGGCCGATCTCGCCGGCAGCGACGCGTTGGCGCTGATGCAGTTGACCTTAGATGAGCTCTATCAGCGCCGCGTTGATGCAACGTTGACTGCGGCGGCCTATCAAGCGCTCGGTGGCGTGCAGGGTGCACTACTTTCCGCGGCAGAAAGTGCATACGCCAATTTAGACGCACCGGCGCAATTGGCCCTGCCCAGTCTGTTGAGCGAATTAGTCAGCGAGTTTAGCGACACCGATGAGGCCATGTGCCGCCCGATTTCCGCACCGGAAAGTAAGCGTCATGGCGCTACGGTAACGACTGAGCCGCGCACCCGCTTGATTGCAGCCTTTGTCGAAAAACGCCTGCTGATTTTAGACGGTGCACAAGTCCGGGTCGCGCACGAGGCTTTGGTTCGCGCTTGGCCGCGCGCGGTCAGCATCCTCGAGGCGATTGCCAGCACCGTGCAGCTGCGCGCACGCCTGCGTGCACCGCTGGCGGAATGGCAGCGCGACGCCCAAGCCTTACTGCCGGGCGGCGCCCTGCTATTGAGCGCAGCTGAACTGCTGGATAGTAAGTTAGCTGACTTTTTAACCATGCAGGAAAGCGCGTTCATACGGCTTTCGCGCACCGCTGATCGCGCCCAACGCAGCCGGCGCAACCGGCGCTTAAGCCTCATTGCAGCAGTGATGTCAGGCTTGGCAATAATCGCCGGCGTTATGGCCTGGAATGCCAAGATTGCGCGGGCTAAAGCCGAGCACAGCTTTGCCGCATCGGTGTCGGCGGTGAATGCTTTGACTCGCGACTTGGCAGAAAATCTGCGCCAATCGCGCGGCATTCGCGCCGAAACCGTGGCCTCAGTGCTGAGTAAAGCCCAGGACTTAGTCGCGGGCATTGAAAAAACGGATCCGGGTAATATTGATTTGGAATTTGCCCGCATCGGCATGCTGCTTGGATTTTCTGAAACCTATCGCAGCGTTGCCCGTTCCAAAGCGGCCAATACCGCGTTGGATGATGCGATGCTGCGCTTAAATCAATTGCGGTCTAAGGCCACACATTGCGGCGCTGAGTGTGTCAGTCGGCTGACCCGGCTGGATCTGGAAGCGAACCTCGCTGCCTCGCAGCGCGCTTATCTGGAATTGGATTTGGACAGCGCTGAGCGCCTGGCGCGGCGCGTGTTTGAGCGATCTGGCGGGGATGCGAAACTGCATATGAGTGCGCAGCTAAAACTCAGCACCGCGCTGTTTTTCCAGAACAAACTCAAACAGGTTGATGCGCTCGACAGCGACGATCAACTCGCAGCCACGCTTGCTAATTTTTCCGGCGATGCCTTGGCCGATGCGCTCGATTTTTTAGTCGCGCGCGCTGCGGCAAAAACCGAATTGGGGGATTTAAGCGCGGCAAAATCCATGCGCGCACAGGCCGCAGCAGCGCTGACACAGGCGCTGTTGCGCGAGCCAAACTCAGCGCAGCTGCTGCAAACCCGGATGCGGCTCAAGCGCGCGGAAGTTAACGATCTTTTGAACGGGCACGAGGCGCAGGCGCGCGCCCTGCTGGCTGAGGAAATTGCGCTGGGCCAGACGGCAATTGATAGCAATCCCAATGCGGCACTGCTGCGCCTCGCGATGAAGTCCTTACTCAACACTCAAGCGCAGCTGCATCGAAAAGCCGGGGATAAAGCCAGCGAATTGCAAGACCTGCGCCGGGTCATCGCACTGCTCGCGCAATTGTCCGAGCAGGATCTGGAGAATTTATTTTTACGCGCAGAGGTCGCTTTCGCCCGGCGCCGGCTTGCGGTGGCGCTACTGGATCAAAGTGCGGACGCGCGAACGCCGATGGTGATCGCTGAGGTCGAAAGCGTCACCCTTTTGGCGCTTAAAACAGATCGCGCACTGATCGCGATATCGCCAACCCGCCCATTTGCCAGACGCTATCTGGCAGCAACTTTGGAGCAATTAGGTGACTTACGAAAAGTGCAGTCGCAGCTGAATTTAAGTCTAGCGGCGCATAGCGAAAGTTTGCAGATACGGCTAGGGCTTGCACAGGAGTTTCCAAACGAAGCCGCGTGGCAGCGCTTATGCGGCTTGAGCCATAGTGCGCTGAAGGATGTCTACGCCCTGCAGGGTGATTTGAAAAGCGCTGGCGCAGCACAAGCGCAGGCCAGCGCCGCTTTTGCCCAAGCGATGGCGCTCGCACCTACACCGGCGGCCCAGTTGGAGTGGTTTGATGCCAAACTGCTGGAGATCGAATTGCTCCAAAAGCGCGATCTGTACGCGCCAGCACGTGTGGCTCTTACGCAGCTGACACAATTTGCCGACACGCATGCGGCGCAATTGCAGTCCCGCCCAGACTTGAGGGCTGAGCTGAAAAAGCGTCAGCACCAGCAGGGCGTTCAGTCTAGTCAGCAGTAACGCCAGACTCGGCGCTTGCACGATTGCCATGAAACTGTCACAAAGCGCAGCTAGCCTCTCGGCTTAACCTAATTACGGTGGTCAATCTGATGAAAATGCTGAAACTTGCGCTCGCGAGCTACTTTGCCGCCACGGCGTACTCGAATTTGGCGCACGCCGACATCACGGTGGATGTCATCGGTGAGCATGAAATTAGCTTTGAAGGCGTGTTTCAGGCCGATAAGAACTGGTTTAGTAATGATTTTCGCCGTATTGACGGCATCGCGCTGACACCGGCGCAAGTTACCGCGAATAAGCTGATCGATGATGGCGAAACGCGCCGCGCCGAGCTCATTTTTAAAGGCAGAACGCCGACCACGGACTGGTCGATTGCCTATGAAGCACGCGCGAATCGCTGGTTAGACGTGTTTTATCGCAGCAAATTCGGCAGCTATTCGAACTGGCAGATTGGCCAGTTCAAACAGCCCAACAGCTTAGAAGAGTTGGCGACTACCAAACATAACGACTTCATTGCCAAAGCCACCGCCACCAATCTGTTTGGTATCGCGCGCCGCATGGGTGCACAGCTGACGACCGGCGACGAAACCTGGACGCTTGCAGGATCAGCTTTTAGCCGCGAGCTAACCAACAACGGACAAAAAACCGCTGGCTATGGCTTCCGCGCGACCTACGCGCCACTTATGCAGACCACGCCGCCGCTGTATGACGCCGAAAGCGTGCTGCACTTTGGTCTTTCTTACATTAACTATTCACCCTCGAAAGACACGGTGCGCTTGAATTCGCGCCCGGAAGCTGATTTGGCAAACCTTCGCTTGATCGATACCTTGGGCTTAACCGACGTCGATGGCGCGCGTCAAATCGGCTTGGAATCGATGTATTTAGCCGGGCCGCTGAAAATTGCAGCGGAGTATGTCGACGCCATCTATTCGCGCAAGATCAATAAGAATTATGGCGCGGATTCCTGGTACGTATCAGGCGTTTACAACCTGACGGGCGACAAATTTCAATACCGCAACGGCATGTACACCATGCCCATACCGGGCAATGAAGTTGCGGGTCTATGGCAAGTTGGCGCGCGCTATTCGCGCACGGACTTGAACGACGGGTTGGTGCGGGGTGGCAAGCAAGATGCGCTGACCGTCGGGGTGAATTGGTACTGGCGCTTGAATTTTAAGTTCATGGCGAACTACAACCTCATCAAAACCGAACGCGGCATCTTTGAGAACGACCCAAGCGTTGTCGAGCTGCGCGCGCAGATCATGCTGTGAGTTTGGTCAATTCTATTGACTCGGTGCAGGTATGTTTGAACGTTCTTAAAAGATCCGTTCGCCCTGAGCCCGTCGAAGGGCAGAGCCGTAAGTTCTCTAACGAAGCCATGGCGCATCACGAAGCCTGCTGCTACATGCTTCGACAGGCTCAGCACGAACGGTTTCCAAAAGTAATGCGGCCAACAAGCGAGTCTCGCCGCATGGCGACACGGCAAAAAGAGTCTCGCCGCATGGCGACACGGCAAAAAGAGTCTCGCCGGAAGGCGGCACAGGAAAAAGAGTCAATCGCCAGACGGTTCAAACAGAGCCTTTCCTATTAAACAGCAAATATCCTCCATAAAAATCAGACGAATACTTATGATGAAACTAACGAAAAAATGCGCATGCGCCTTCGCTGCCATCGTACTCAGTGCCAGCGCCATGGCAACCGATATCACCGGCGCTGGCGCGTCTTTTGTGTTCCCGGTGATGAGCCGTTGGAGTGCGGATTACAATGTAGCGACGCAAAATAAAGTCAATTACCAGTCGATTGGCTCTGGTGGCGGTATTGCCCAGGCGAAGGCCAAGACCGTTGACTTCGGGTCTACCGATGCGCCGCTCAAACCAGAAGAGTTGGCCGCCGCCGGTTTGGCGCAGTTTCCTTCCGTCAGTGGTGCGGTGGTGCCGGTGGTAAATCTGCCCGGCATTTTGCCCGGGCAAATGAAATTGAACGGTGTGGTTTTGGCAAATATTTTTCTCGGCAAAATTACGCGCTGGAATGACCCGGCGATAACCGCATTGAATCCTGGCTTAAGCTTACCCGCCAGTTCAATCTCAGTGGTGCACCGCTCAGACGGCTCGGGCACTACCTTTAATTTCGTTAATTACCTCGCTAAAGTTAGCCCTGACTGGAAAGCGAAAGTTGGCGAAGGTGTCGCGGTGCGCTGGCCGGTGGGCTTAGGTGGCAAAGGCAATGAAGGTGTAGCAGCGTACGTCAAGCGCATCAAAGGGGCGCTGGGCTATGTTGAATTGAGCTACGTCAGCGCGAACAAATTAAGCGATGTGCAAATGCAAAACGCCGCCGGGAAATTTGTTGTTGCAAGTGGTGCCAGCGTACGCGCCGCAGCGGCAAGTGCGGATTGGAAAAACAGCAAAGACTTCTATTTGGTGATGACCAACGCCCCGGGCGAGGCTTCCTGGCCAATCGCTGCTACCAATTTTATCCTGATGGCAAAAACGCCGACCGACGCCGCGCGCGCCAAAGCCGCGCGTGATTTTTTCACCTGGGTTTATGCCAATGGTGACAAAGCCGCGGAAACTCTCGGCTATGTGCCGCTGCCGGATGATTTGGTGGCGCAGGTCGATGCCTATTGGGCGGCTAATTTAAAGTAATCATTTAGATTAATCGCACATGGCGCAAGCGCACCCATTGCCGGCAAAATCTTTGCTGCGCAGCACGCAAATCAGCGCCATCGCTAAACGCGATGCGCGCAAAGATCGGGCGTTTGCCTGGACGGTCAGCATTGCCGCGTGGTCGGTGTTTCTGACTTTGTTAGGAACCATCGCAACCATGGCTTGGGGCGGGCGCGAGGCCTTTGCCACTTTTGGTTTTGGCTTCATCACCTCAACCAATTGGGATCCAGCCAATTTGCAGTTTGGCGCTGCGGTGCCGATTTACGGCACGCTCGTCACCGCGCTGATTGCCGTGGTGATCGCGGTGCCGGTGAGTTTTGGCATTGCTATTTTCCTAACTGAATTAGCGCCCGGCTGGCTACGCCGCCCGGTTGCCACCGCGATCGAACTGCTGGCAGGGATTCCGTCGATTGTTTACGGCATGTGGGGTTTGTTCGTGCTCGTGCCATTTTTGGGCGAGCATGTTTTCCCATGGTTGGACAGTAATTTGGGCCAACTGTGGCTGATTGGCCCGGTATTTCGCGGCCCGCCACTGGGTGTGGGCATGGGCACGGCGGGCTTGGTGCTAGCGATTATGATCATTCCGTTTATCGCCTCGATCATGCGCGAAGTGTTTTTGTCGGTGCCCACGCAGTTGAAAGAATCCGCGTATGCCTTGGGTTCAACCACCACCGAAGTGGTGTGGAACATCGTGCTGCCCTACACCCGCTCGGCCACCATCGGGGCGATTTTTTTAGGATTAGGCCGGGCGCTGGGGGAAACCATGGCGGTGACCTTTGTGTTGGGCAACGCCTTTAATTTGAGTCCGTCCTTGTTGGAGCCGGGCACGTCGATTACCGCAACGATTGCCAATGAATTTGCCGAAGCGGCGGCGAACCCGCTGTATCAATCCTCGCTGATCGCGCTGGCGTTTGTTTTGTACCTGGTAATTTTAGCGGTGCTGATTCCCGCCAAACTGATGCTGCGTCAGCTGCAAAAACGCGGTGGCGCATGAGCACTAGGACTGCAAACAGCCAGCTTATGAGCGCGAAAGAAAAATTTGCCTTGGCGCGTTTTCGCAAGCGCAAACTGATCAACATTGCGGTGTTGACCCTATCGACCCTGGCCGCACTATTCGGTTTGTTTTGGCTGACCTGGATTCTATGGACGACGCTGAGCAAAGGCGCGTCGGCGATGAATTTTTCGCTGTTCACGCAGATGACGCCGCCACCTGGGGAGGAGTCGGGCGGCTTGGCGAATGCGATGTTTGGCAGTGTGCTGATGTGCGGCCTGGGCACCTTGCTCGGCGCGCCGATTGGGGTCGCAACCGGCGTGTACTTGGCGGAATACGCCAATCAGGCCAAACGCGGCGCCGCGATTCGTTTTATCAACGATATTTTATTGTCCTCGCCATCGATCGTGCTGGGCCTGTTCGTCTATGGCCTGCTGGTCAAACCCATGGGCGGCTATTCGGGCTTGGCGGGCGCATTGGCGCTAGCGCTGATTGTGATTCCCGTGGTGGTGCGCACTACGGATGAAATGCTGCGCTTGGTGCCCACGCAAATGCGCGAAGCGGCGTTGAGCCTGGGTATTCCGGCTTGGAAAATGAATTTTCAGATTTTGATTCGCGCCGCTTGGCCGGGCATTTTGACCGGCATTTTGCTGAGCGTGGCGCGCATCAGTGGCGAAACCGCGCCGCTGCTGTTTACCGCGCTGAACAATCAATATTGGAGTGCGGATATGCTCAAACCGCTCGCCAATATGCCTAATGCGATTGCGTCATTCGCCATGAGTCCGTTTGAATACTGGAACGCGCTGGCTTGGGCCGGGGCATTTTTAATCACTTTGTTCGTGCTGGCGATTAGTTTAGTTGCCCGCATGCTTGCACCGAAGAAGGCCGCATGAGCATCGATTCCCTTCCGCCAGCAAAACTGTCCGCACGCGATTTGGCGTTCTACTATGGCGATTTCAAAGCGGTAAAAGCGCTCAACTTAGATGTGCTGGAAAAGCGCGTCACCGCCTTAATCGGGCCGTCGGGCTGCGGCAAATCAACGTTGCTGCGCATTTTTAATCGCATCTATTCAATCTATCCAGGTCAGCGCGCCGAAGGGCAAGTGCTTTTGGATGGCGAAAATATTCTCGACAAGCACTATTCGCTCAACAGCCTGCGCGCCAAAGTCGGCATGGTGTTTCAAAAGCCGGTGCCGTTCCCGATGTCGATTTATGACAATGTTGCCTACGGCATCGGCCATTACGAAAAGCTCAGCAAAGCCGAGATGGCGGTGCGCGTCGAAGCGGCGCTGCGCCAAGCGGCGCTGTGGGATGAGGTAAAAGACAAACTCAAAAAAAGCGCGCTCGGGCTTTCGGGCGGCCAACAGCAGCGGTTGTGCATCGCCCGCGCAGTGGCGCTGAATCCAGAAGTGCTGTTGTTTGACGAGCCCACCAGCGCGCTCGATCCGATTGCCACCGGGCGCATCGAACAGCTATTTGCTGAGCTGAAAACCCAGTTTACGATCTTGATCGTGACGCACAATATGCAGCAAGCGGCGCGCTGTTCGGATTACACCGCGTTTATGTATTTGGGCGATTTGATCGAGTATGGCCCGACCGAAAAAATCTTTACCAAACCGACTCAGCGGCAAACCGAAGACTATATTACCGGCCGTTTTGGCTGATTCAGCAGTGCGCAGCAAAGCATAAGGAAGCGCGTAAATGGCACACGAACACATCGTTAAAAGCTTCGACAGCGAATTGGCGCGCCTATACGGCGAACTCAAGCGCATGGGCGAATTAAGCGTGCGCCAATTGACCGACGCCGGCGCAATTTTGCTGGCACGCGATGCCGCAGCGGCGGACCAATTGATCGCCAATGACGGCGAAATTGACGCCTTGGAGCGCGACGTCAGCACCGATGTTTTACGCTTGCTTGCACTGCGCCAACCAATGGCGCGCGACCTGCGCGAGGTTTACAGCGCACTCAAAATTGCCGCCGATATTGAGCGCGTCGGCGATCTAGCCGCCAACGTTGCCAAACGTTCGAAAGTGTTGAATCTTAGCGCCGTGATTCCAGCGGTAGCGGGCCTACCGGCACTGATCGAACTTGCCGCAGAGTTGGTGCGCGAAGCGATCCAGTCGTATCTGAGCCGCGACGCCGAATTGGCCAAACGCGTGCGCGAACGCGACGCCGAACTCGACCAACTCTACACCCGCATCTTTCGCGAAGTGCTGACCTACATGGCCGAAGACGCCCGCATGATCACCGCGTGCACGCACCTGCTATTTATCGCAAAAAATATCGAGCGCATCGGTGACCACGCCACCAATATCGCCGAGTCCGCCTGGTTTGTCGTGCACGGTGAAGCCATGATCGAAGCGCGCACCAAGCGCGATGGTACGACTGGCTGAAGTAATCTCGCTTTCCCCGTACACGTCGCGTTTTTGCCATTGTCTGTCGTGTCGCGTCATCAGCGATCAACTGGACTTACGCACCACCAGCAGCAAACCCGAAAAAACCAGTGCGCAGCCGACAACCGTACTGAGCGTTATCGCTTCGCGTAGCAACAAAAACGCCCACAGCACGGCAAAACACGGCACCAGAAAAGTAACAGTCAATGCGCGCGTGACGCCGATGCGGCGCATTAGTGGGAAGTACAAATAATACGGCAAGCCGGTACATAAAATGCCTGAGCAGAGTAGACAAAATAAAATCTTTGGGCTCAAAATTTCAGCGCTTGGCAGCTTGAACGCCAGCAGCGGCGCCAACCAGAGTGCGGCGGCAAGCTGACTGCCGGCACCTAATGCCAGCGGTTGAATATGTGCAGCTTGGGTGCGCATATAGACACCCGCGAGTGCATACAGCACGGAGGCAACCAGGGTGCCCGCGACGGCAAGCAGCACCGCAGTTGATAGCGAAACGCTGCCCGCACCGGCGGTTAGCGCCACACCGACCAGACCCAATGCCAAGCCCGTCGCTTTCGCCCAACTGAGTCGTTCGCCCAAAATTGCTGCACTCAGTACCGCGCTCCACATCGGTGCGGTGGCGTTGCCAAGTGCCGAATATGCCGCTGGAATGTGCAGCGCCGCCAGCGCAAATAGCGAAAATGGTATTGCTGAATTGATTAGGCCCAGAACTAAATAGTGGCGGTAATCACGGCTTAAATTCCATGCCTGCCCCTGCCAAATCAGTATCGCAGAAATCAATGCGCCGCCAATCAGCACGCGCAAATCCGCCGCCCATACCCAGCCAGTGACCGGTGCAATTACGCGCATAAACATAAACGATGCGCCCCACATCGCTGCGGTTAGCAGCAAAATCGTATAGTCGCGCG
Source organism: Rhodanobacteraceae bacterium (assembly GCA_031410115.1). Classification (GTDB taxonomy): domain Bacteria; phylum Pseudomonadota; class Gammaproteobacteria; order Xanthomonadales; family SZUA-5; genus JANNYA01. The sequence continues at coordinate 12,794 of JANNYO010000396.1, forward strand.
GCGTCATTTTTGCCGTATCGCTCATGCCGGGCTCCGATCCAAATTCTAGCCGGTGTTTTTACGCTGTAAGGCATGACTGAAGACAAAATCTGAATCGCTAACATCTAGCAAGCTATGGCAAAAATACCTGCACCACTAAGCCGCCATCGACACGATTGCTTAAACTCAAATGCCCGCCATGCGCTTCGGCAATTTCCCGTGCCAGCGCTAAACCGAGGCCTGAGCCGCTGCGTTTGGTGGAATAGAACGGCAAAAGCGCACTTGCCATGACCGCCTCCGACATGCCGTTGCCACGATCGGCAACCGCTAGGATACTGCCGCTGCCTTTGCAAACGGACAGCTCAATCGCATCTGCGGGCGAACCCGCTTCGAGCGCATTTTTGACCAAGTTAATCAGCAGTTGCTCAATCTGCACCGCATCTACCGATGCCAAAGTCACGGAAATTTCACCGACTACACCGGCGCCACACAGGATTGGAATGCGCGTCAGTAAATCGCGCCACGGTACCTGCGTGCGCTGGGGCAGCGGTAGTTTCGCGACGCGTGCGTAACTTGCAATAAATTCCGCCAAATGCCCGCTGCGTTCGCTAATGGTGCTGAATACTTGCGGCAATGCCGCCAGCTGCCCGCGCGCTAAAAGCACCGCACCACTGTGCGCCATCGATGAAATTGGCGCGAGCGAGTTATTGATTTCATGGCTCATCACCCGAATCACATTTTTCCAAATCGCCACCTCTTGGCGCGACAATTCCTGCGTCACGCGGCGTAACAAAATGAGCTGATGCGGCCGTGCCTGCAGGGTAAATTCACGCTGTGATAGCTGAAAGATCTCATCCACGCCAGCGCCTTCGCTTGCGACGGCGACCAGCCCGTCTTGTTTCACTGCAAGCGCATCGGCTAACGCTTGCGGCATCTGGCTGAGCAGATCCCGCCACGCCATGCCCTCAAAGCGTTTTGCTGAATTCAATAGCGCACGCGCCGCCAAATTGCACACCACAACGAATCCAGATGCATCAATCAGTACCATCGCCGTCGGCGTATTTTGTACTAAGGTATCTAATAATAACTCACGCTGCACTAAAGCCACACGCTGCAAACGTAATGAGTCACCTAACTGGTTAAGAGCGTCCGTTAGCGCACACAGCTGCGCCTGTTGTGGGCGCGCAATTGAGCTCGAAAATTCTTGATCTCGCCATGCCGCAACGAGGCTGCTCAAACCCTTGAGCTGGACATTCAACGGCCGCCAAACCCAGTAGCGGTAGCACAATGCGACCACTAGCGCGCCGCCGAACGCCACGATCCACGCAAGCGAAATTGACTGTACGTGCACGCTAAGAACCACAAAAATCAGCAGCAACTGGGCTGCTATAAACGCAATCAATGCCAGCGCCGCAGCCATCTAGCTTTCGCTGCGCGCAATGCCAAAACGCTGCATGCGCCGGTATAGAGACTGTCGACTTAAACCTAGGTTAGCAGCCGCCTCGCTGATATTCTGACCCGCGCTCAGCAGCGCTGCTTCGATGTCAGTTTGATTCGGTTCCGAATTTAGTGTGGGCGCCAAAATCTCAGCTACAGCGGGTTTTTCCGCAGGCTCGAATTGCTTAAGCCCCAAATCATGCGCCTGAATGATGCCCGCATCGCACATCAGCTGAGCACGGGTAATCGCATTGCGCAACTCGCGCACATTGCCGGGCCAGGAGTGCACTTTCAACGCTATTTCAGCTGATTGGCTCAGGCGTGCCGTGCCCAGATAAAGTCTAGCCAGCGGCAAAATATCACTGACACGCATTGCCAGCGGCGGCACCACCAGCGGCACGACGTTCAAACGATAGTAAAGATCCTCACGAAACTGGCCGGCACGAATCATCGCGGGTAAATCACTGTTGGTGGCGGAAATGACCCGAACCTTGACGCGCCGGGTTTTGCTGGATCCCAAGCGCTCAAACTCACCGCTCTCCAACACGCGCAGCAGTTTCATCTGCCCGCTCAGGCTCAAATTACCGATCTCGTCCAAAAACAATGTGCCGCCGTTTGCCGCATCAAAGCGGCCTTCGCGCGCCTTCACTGCACCCGTGTAGGCACCGGCGTCGGCACCGAAAAGCTCGGCTTCAATCAACTCGCTCGGCAGCGCGCCGCAGTTCAACACGATCAGCGGCCCAGTTTTGACGTTGGAGTTGTAATGCACGATTTCGGCGATACGCTCTTTGCCCGCACCATTCGCGCCGGTGATCAGTACCGGCAAATCACTGACCGCGACCCGCGCCGCTAGGCTCACCAAGGTTTGCATGGCGCTGGACACAAATAGCCCGCCGCGCAAATCTATTTTCGCCAGCACCTGGGCGCGCTCGTGCGCTGCCAAAGCTGCATGCTGCGCCAGCCTGCGCTGCTCGCCCAGCTCCAACAAATTTCGCACGCTGACGCGCAGTTTGTCGTCGTTCCAAGGCTTCGCCAAATAGTCCGCCGCACCCGCTTTCACCAGCTCAACCGCTTGCTCCAAGTGCGTCCACGCGGTCAGCAGCACAATCGGCACATCCGGATTGATTGCACGCAGGTCGGCAAACAGCACCATGCCGTCAGCGCCGCTGGTGCTGTCAGCCAATTTTGCGTCGTTGGAAAAATTCATATCCTGCACGACTAAATCAAACGGCGTTTGAGCAAAATGCTTTAGGGCAGCCGCCGGCGAACTCGCACTGATTGTTTGATAGCCATCCAGCATAAACAGCAATTCCAGCGCGCTGAGCACGGCCGCGTTGTCGTCAATCAATAGTAGTTTCGGTGCCTCGGTCATGCGTGGATCATCAGGCTAGACACTGCGCGTTGCAATCGCGGGCGACACCCGGCTGGCGCGCTGAGCCGGGCGCAACACCGCCAATTGCCCAAGCGCAAACACAGCGACGATGCCAATCAGCACATAGCTCGCGGGCAGCATCGGGATATTCGCCTGCTTGGCAAACCAGTAATTCGCGCCATACGCCAAAGCAACGCCAAGCACGGCACCCGCAGCGGTGAGTAAGGCGTTTTCGAGCTGAAATTCGCGCACGATGGCGCCACGCGATGCACCTAGAGCGCGGCGCGTGCCGATTTGTTTAGTACGCTGAGTCACCCAGAAACTGGCCATACCGACAATTCCAAGTGCGGTGACGACAATCAGAAAAATACTTAGGATGCTCATCAACATAATCATCGCGCGATCATCGCTGTAGCTTTCCGCGCGAATTTGCGCCATCGACAGCGCGGTTGGGCTGACCACGCGTGTGCGGTCGCTATTTGCCAAAGTTTCCCGCGCCAAAATCTGTAGGCCCGCTACCGCCTCAGGTTTCGCCCGTACCACCCAATAGGCACGGCCAGCTGGGCGAAACGGCATCAGCAGGGTATTTTCGATGTATTCATCGCCATTCCAAGGCGATTGCAAACGCGCATAAACGCCAATGATTTCTGGGCCGCCGGCGAGCGTATTGTCACGTCCAGCGATGCGCTTGCCCACAGCCTTACCGTCTGGGAATAGGGCATCGCTCAGCGCTTTGGAAATCAGCACGACCTTGGGCGTATCGTCCGCGCGGGGTTTGAGCATGCTAATTTCGCGCGCATCAAAATTGCGCCCAGCGACCAGCTTGACGCCAAGCGTCACCAGGGTATTTTCATCGGCGTAATACGTCGCTGATCGCGATTCGCGTGGGTTATCCGGCCCTAAGCTAATGCTGGTGCTGGAGCCACTGCCTGATAGCGGCAGCTGATCGGTGGCATAGACATTTTCCACGCCTGGCAGCGCGAGTAAGCGCGCACGATCAGCGGCAAAGGCGGCTTCAGCGGGGTAGGTGTTGCGATCAATCGGTGCGAGCTTGAAACCAAATAGTCGGTCTTCATCGACACCCGTCGTGCGCGCCATCGCGGTGCTGCGGGTGCTGATCATGCTCAAGGCGTTGCTGACGATGGCAAGCGTAATCGCAATTTCTAGAATGATTAAGATTGCGCCGGTTTTGCTTTTCATTAACGCGCGAATGGTTGGGCCCATGATCGTTGTCCTTAGTTAGCTTTCAATGCGTGCGCGGGGGCGAGTTGGCTAACGCGCCATGCTGGTAACAGACCTGCCAACACCGTCGCAGTGATCGAGATCACGACAAGAATGCCGAGTGTTTTCAGATCTAGCACCGCGAAGTTTTGTAAGTCTGCATACAATAAATGCATGCCTTTCAGGCCTAAAACAGTCAGCAGCGCACCGAGCGCGGCACCGGCGGCACCAATCGCTGCGGCCTCAAATAGATGTTGCACAAAAACCGAGCGCTTCGATGCGCCCAGGGCGCGGCGCACGCCTAGCTCACCGGATCGGCGGAGAAACTTTGCCAGCATCAAACCCAGGGCATTGATTAAGCAAACCAGCAAAAAACCAATCGAAACATAGACAAAAATTTTGCTGTCCTCCGGCAC
>JANNYO010000397.1:0-6366 GCA_031410115.1 Rhodanobacteraceae bacterium
AATTCGGCAAACATCGCCAAAGTTCGCGTTAGTGTTAAAGGTGCTGATTTAAAAGGATTTATCGAGCAAGTCGCGGCAATTGGCGAAGTGTCTTGGATTGATTCCTTCGAACTGCCGCATTTGCACAACGTCGACGCGGTCGGGCCCATTCAATCGGGTACGGCATCGGGCGGCAATCCGCCAACCGCCGCTGCCGCCAGCATTTGGGCGCAAGGGCTCATTGGCACCGGTCAAATTGTTGCGGTTGCCGACTCCGGCATGGATCGCAATCAGGCGTTTTTTAACCGCTACAACCGCACGGTCCTGAACACCGAAATCACTGACGCCGTCAACATAACGCCACCCATCCCGGGCCCAACCTTCCCAAACCGTAAAGTGTTTGGGTATTTTGTAATGCCCGGTGCGTCTGGCTATGATGACAACCAGACCTGTGGTACGTCGAGCACCAGTTTTCACGGCACCCACACAAGCGGCACGACAGTTGGTGATTCTGGCACTGCGGCAACGCCCACGAGTGCAAATTACAACACTGGCGACGGCATGGCACCGCAAGCGCAACTCTTGTTCTTGGATATTGGGAATGACACCACGGGTTGCCTGAGTGGTGATGCAGGCCCCAATATGTTTTTGGCGGCGCGTAGTGCTGGCGCTTTTGTTTCGAGTAACAGTTACGGCTCACAAAATTCCGGCAGCTACAACGCCCGAGATATTGAGATTGATGACACGCTGTGGCGCACCGAAGACATGCTGATCGCATTTTCGGCGGGTAACGATGGTTCCGCAGCAAACACCATCGGCCACCCCGCGCATGCTAAGCATGCACTGACCGTGGGCGCACTCGGCCACGGAAATTCAACAACAGTCGCCGGCTTTTCCAGTCGTGGTCCAACCACCGATGGGCGTCGTAAACCAGATATTCAAGCACCCGGTGTCGGCACAATCTCGGCGCTTGGCAATGACGATGACACCAACCCACCAGCAAACCCAAACGATGCAGGCACACAAAGTTTGTCGGGTACGTCAATGTCTTGCCCAACGGTTGCGGGCGGTGCGGCACTCATGCGCCAATATTTTGTCGATGGCTATTACCCAACGGGCGCGGTCAATCTTGCTGATGTGCGTAAACCGCTGGGCGCAGAAATGAAGGCGGTGCTGCTCAACGGTACCGCGATGATCACAACGGCGCCTGACAATAACTATGGCTGGGGCCGTATGTTTTTGGACAAAAACCTCTATTTTCCAGGTGATGCGCGAGATTTACGTACTTTTGCGCGTAAAAACGAAGCGGGAGTAAAAACTGGGCAAACGCAGAGCTACACGGTTAGCGTTGCGGCAGGCCAAGAGTTTCGCGCCACACTGGTCTGGTTTGACCCAGCTGGCACCGCAGGCACGGCACGCGCCTTGGTCAACAATCTAGATTTGGAGGTTAGCGATGGCACCAATATGTACAAAGGGAATGTCATCAGTGGTTCTGGCGCGGCAGCAAATTCCACCGTCGGCGGTGTTGCAGATATTACCAATCCAGTTGAGCAAGTGTTGCTTACCGCGCCCACTGCGGGCACCTACACAATTTCGGTCAAAGGTACTGCGGTTCCCGGCAACGGCGTTAACGGCTCAGATCGACAGGGCTATGGCTTGGTCGTTTCCGGTGCTGCTGGTGCTTCAGCAGTTGTCGCAGCACCCGCAGCGCCTGTAGTTTCCAATAGTGCGGGCATCGTTAACGCCACCATTACAGCGGTTGCAAACGCCACTAGCTATCAGCTTTATCGCGCGCCTGGAACTTGCGCGAGTGCAAATGCCCAGGACTTCCAACTGATCGCAGCATCTGCGACGACCACAGTGACGGATGATTCCAGTCAAGGTGGTTTTAGTTATGCGTATAAAGTACGTGGCGCAGACTTGAACGGCGAAGGCCCAATCAGCGCGTGTGCTCAGCTTACCTCCGCAGCACCCTGCACGCTGACGCCAAGTTTTGACGCCGGCTCGATTGCGGCGACGAAAATCTCTCCTACCGACTGCGCAACGCGAATCAGTTGGACGCCTGGTATTAGCTCTTGCCCGCTCGGCACAGCAATTCGCCACAGCGTGTTTCGATCGACCGACCCGTTCTTTACACCATCGGTTGCAAATCGAATTGCCACGAATATCAGTGGGCCTGATTACAACGATGCCACCGCTGCATCCTTAACGACTTACTTCTATGCAGTTCGTGCCGAAGACAGCACCGCTGGCAACGGCGGCCCAAATGGCGGCAATGAAACAAATACGACAGTGCGACTGAAGTATACGCCCGCCGGCGGCACAACCGCTGGAACCTATAGTGATGGCGCAGATTCGCCTTCGTTTATGGTGCTTGGCAGCCCTTGGTATTTGAGCAATAGCCAGTTTAGCGCTGGCACATTGAGCTATCGCAATGCCCTGCCGGGTGCGTTGACCTATGCTCCGGACACTTGTGCGGCAATCATCACTCCGACGTTAGCCATCACTGCTGGCGCTAGCCTGAGCTACAAAGCGCGCTTCAATCTTGAGCAAAATTGGGATGGTGTGGTGGTGGAGATTTCCACCGACAATGGCGCAACCTGGACGGGCTTGCCGCCGACAGCGGGTTATCCAGCAACACTGAGCGCGACGCAAGGAAATGCTTGTGGCTATCTGCCAACGCAGGGTGCGTTTACTGGCTCCAGCGCTAACGCCTTTGTCAGTGCGAGCTCTAGCCTCGCCAGTTTTGTCGGTCAGAACGCACGTATACGCTGGCGCTTCACCGCCGATGGCGGTGCTGAGGAGCTAGGCTTTTTCTTAGATGAGGTACAAGTAACCAATGCCAGCACGCCAGCGGCCTGTACTTCAGGCGATTTCACCTTTAGGAACGGCTTCGAATAGGCGATTGAAAAGTCTGTTGTAAGAACAAACCCCGCCGCGTGCGGGGTTTGTTTTTGGCAACGTTTAAAAATTCCCGCGATAAGTTCGATTCTGCGCAGTCGCACATTCAGCGCCACACCAACCCGTCAAGCAACGAATTTTTAAGCGTAAAATGGCCGCCAAGCTGATCCATCGGAGCACCGTATGCGTTTTCTAATTAAATTTGATTTGCCTTGGCAAAACAAAAGCATCGGGGTGCGTTGCCGTGTCGCTGGCGCGAGACTTGTTTGCCGTGTCGCTGGCGCGAGACTTGTCGCACTGCTGTTTTTAAGCGCGCAAGTTCATGCGCAGGATGCGGTAATTTATGATGACGCTTTGCGCGGCAGCTGGCAGGACTTTTCCTTCGGTGGTGTCACCAACTTTGCTGCAACAAATCCAGTGCAGGCAGGGAATCGTGCGATTTCGCATTTGGGCTCGAACTTTTCTGCGGTCAGTTTTTCCAATGTGGCGACGTTTTCCACACTGAACTTTCCGCGCTTGCGTTTTTATCTGCACGGCGGCGCATCGGGTGGTCAGCAATATTCCATTGCCCTGCAATTGGGCGCAACGCTAGTGGCGAATCAGTCGCTCAATAGCTACATCCAAGGCGGTGCGATTGCGGCGAATGAGTGGCGGCTGGTTGATGTTCTCTTCGCCCAAGCACCGCTGAGTTTTAGCGGTGATTTTGATCGCATATCAGTGCAGTCGCAGGCCAGCGGCAATGCGCAAGCGGTGGTTTATCTGGATGAAGTCACGCTGCTATCTGCGGCATTGCCCCAACCGAATATTTTTGCCAATGGCTTTGAAGGCAGTGACGTGGTGGCACCTGCGAATGCACTGCAAAGTGAGCGCGATGTCAGCGTTGATAGCATGACCAGCGATCGCTTCACCTGGCGCGATCGCGCGAATCAACCGCGGGTTGCCGTGCTTGCGCACAACACCGGGCAAACAGGTCCTGGCGGCACGCGCGGCGGTGAATTGCGTGAGTACCGCTACCAAGTTGCTGCGGCGACGCGAATCGTGCGCGCTTCGCCGGATTTTGCCAGTGGCTTTGGCTATCTCGTCAGCCACCGCAGTGAAGGCACGACCGGCATTCCGGGCGACGATTCGCCGCTGGGGCATGGTTTTACCGGCACTTTCAGCCGCATCTTTGAAGGCCGACACCATGCAATTTTTCGCTTCAACATGAGCTATCCGCAGTATTCGCGCACCAATGCGGCGGCGCCAAATACGCGCTATGACGTGCCGGTGACGGTGGAGTGGGTGTTTGCGACCGGTCGCGATCATCCGCTGTTTGCGCAAAGCTGGGATTTGAGCGCTGTACCGATTAACGCGGTGGAAACCGATTTGCGCGCACCGTATGGACAGCTGCTTTTCGACGGCTCCGCAAGCGCTGGCGCACACAGCCCTATCGCCAGCGTTGGCTGGGGTGATCTGTACAAATTCACGTCAACAACCAACCCATTGAGCTATTCCAGCGCTTGGAGCTGGAACCAGCCCAACACTGTGCCCTACGTCAAATTGGCAACGGCTGCGGTGGATGCGACGATGGGCACGGTGCAAACCCAAACCAAGGCGCAGCAAGATGCGGGCGGCTATTTCGGCGCGGACCGAATGAACACAACCAGCGCTGGCGGCAATGCCTGCAGCGCCGCGCAAGGTCAAGCGTCCTTGATGCCCTGCGCGTTCAACTGGCCCTATCAATCGGTGAACTATTCTTTGAGCGGCGCGAGTGGCACAACCAACAATACGCGCTTAGCATGGGGCACTAACTTTGGCTTTTTAGGGCAAGCGCAATACCCGATTCATGGCTCTGATTTCTACGGTGGCCCACTTGCGGGCAATCCACGCGCCAGCGGCTACCCACGCAAAGGTTTTTCCGCTTTCATTGTGTTAGGAACTAACAGTTCTGATCCCGTCGGCCAGCAAGTGGCGCAAGTAGAAGTGGTGCAAAACACCACATTAACCGCAGCACTCGGTAGCGTCCAAATCACCGGCCCTGCGGGTGTTAACCGCCCGGACAGCGTGACCTACAGCCCTGCTGGCTGGAATCATGTTTACGCCGCTTTTGCCTTAAGTGCTGCGGCAAATCGCTTGGATGCGAACTTCAATGTCGGCGCTGGCGCGTTGCTCAATCCGCTGCTGATTGTCAGCAATTGGACCGCAGGAGCGCCGCTCAGCGTGCGTTTCAATGGCGCGTTGCTGAGCGCTGACGTGGACTATTTCGCTTCGCCGCGGGCGGCGCAAAACGAGCTTTGGCTCACTTTGAATCGATCACTGAGTGGCGCAGTTAATCGCCTTGAGGTGCTAAACACGGTTCGCTGAGCGCGGCTTTTTTCCCAATCCGCGCACAGTTGTGACAAAGCGTTAAGCTAGTCCCGCCAGTGCGCGAGCGCGGCGAAATCAGTGCAGACTTGAGCATCTTGAATCGAGGCCTTATCGTGCAGCGTGCCGTCACCGACTATTGGCAGACATTGCCCGCTGGGGCGCAGCGATTGCTGTCTCAGCTGTGCGTTGCTGCTTCATTTTTGTTGTTAGCCAAGATTAGTTTGCAACTCGGCGTGCCGGCAATTTTGACGCGCCCGATTTGGCTGCCTGCGGCGCTGCTGGCAGCGTTGGTACTCGCCCGCGGTACGCAGGATCGGTGGGGTTTGGTGCTTGGTGCAAGTTTGTTTGGCTACTGGCGCTATCCCGGCCCGTTGGGCCAGGGTTCGATTGTTATTAATGCGATTGCAATCTTTGCCCAGGTGCATTTTGCGCACTACCTATTGCGCCGGTTTTTAACGCGCGAGGGCACCGAGCTTTGGCGTGCGCGGGATCTTGCGGTATCGGCGGTGGTACTGGGGCCGGTGATGATGAGTTTGAAACCGCTAATTGTGTTTCCATTTTTACTGGCGTTTAAACTGATTCCAAGCGCGAATTTATTTGACCGGGCTTTGGATTGGATGGTGTCGGATGCGCTGGCGGCATTTTTAGTCGCGCCCATGATTTTAGTTTTGGTGGGCCAGCCGCGCGCTTGGTGGCAATCCCGTCGCGGGGCGCTTTTGTACGGGCAGGGCGTGGTGGTACTGGCTTTTATTGGCGCGCTACAAACTGCCGCTGGCTTTGAAGGCGAGCGTGTGCGCGCCTTGCTCAATGTTGAACTAGGCAATCGCATTGAACGCCTGCGTAGCAAGCTGGAGCAATTGGAAGAATACGGGGTGCCGCCCACCGGCGGTACGCGCGCACTAGGGCTGGTTCCACTGGGATTGGTTCCACTGGGATTAGTACCACGGGGGCTGGAGCCTTTGACGGCGTCAAGCGACGAACAAGTCTCGCCGAACAGGCGACACGGCGAACAAGCCTCGCCGAACAGGCGACACGGCGAACAAGTCTCGCCGAACAGGCGACACGGCGAACAAGTCTCGCCGAACAGGCGACACGGCGAACAAGTCTCTCCGAACAGGCGACACGGCGAACAAGTCCAAC
>JANNYO010000398.1:0-2895 GCA_031410115.1 Rhodanobacteraceae bacterium
GGAAATTCGCGATACGCGACACGGCGGATATTCAACGATTCAAAAGTCAGCACAAACTGCGGTTAGATGCAAAATATCGCGCCTGGCCCGTCACTGGATCCTGAAAGGTCAGCGAATAGGCGAGTAATTTTAACGGCCGGGTGAAATCAAGTGTGTCAGCGTGGGCAAGTAATTGCGGGTAAATGGGATCATTTTGAATTGGAATACCGAGCGCGCTCATCTGCACGCGTAACTGGTGGCGCTTGCCGGTATAGGGTTTAAGCTGATAGCGCGCGCAATCGCCGACGTGTTGCAACAAACTAATTTCAGTTTCACTGTTCGCTACGCCATCTACTTCCGCCATTTGCATAAAATGCGCGCCATCAACCAGCCGGGTTTTGCGCAGCATCGGAAACGTCAGTTCGGCCCGAAATGGTGCGATCGCATGATAGGTTTTCTCTATTTCACGGTCGCGAAATAGCTGTTGATACGCACCGCGCTGTGCCGGTTGCTTTATCAGCAGCACCAGCCCCGCGGTGCCCTGATCGATACGATGCGCAGGTGCTAACTCGGGTAAATTGCAGTGCCGCTGTAGCCGCGTTAGCAGCGTCTGTTCTAGATAGCGCCCGGCCGGCTGCACGGGTAAAAAATGCGGTTTGTCGGCGACTAAAATATGTTCGTCTTGGAAAACAATTTCTTCCTTGAACGGTATTTCTTGCTCGGCTTGAACCGCGCGAAAATAGCTGAGTTTTTGCTTTGCCAATGACGAAAAAGTTCGCTCCGACGCAATCGGCTGACCGGCAGTGTCGCGCACCAAGCCAGCGGCAAAACGCATCTGCCAATCGGCGGATGAAATGTGCGGGAAGTGCTGGCAAAAAAAATCAAACACGCTCGTATGGCCACTGTGTGCTGGCAGCACGATCCAGCTGGGTTTGGCGCTTTCTTGATCCATCGGGTTATGCATCATCGCTATTCGTCGCCAAACGCCGCGCACGCGCCAGACGCCACGCGTCCTCGGGCGACTGATAAACGCGTTCGGGCGACAGGTTTTGCTCGGCCAAGTTTTCGTCCAAAGCCATACGGTTGTCGAAGACAAAGCAATTGCCGGTCCACGACGCTGCGCCTGCGGGCTTGGCGCGCAAATAGTTCAAAATGCCGCCATCCAGCTGATACGCCTGCACATTTTGCTCAGCCAGCCACGCGCTGGTTTTTTCACAGCGAATTCCGCCGGTGCAATACATCGCGATTTTTTTGCCGGCTGCCTGCCAAGTGGGCAAATTTTCCGTCACAAAATTCGCAAAGTCCTGGTAGCGCGACACTTTCGGATCAAGCGCGCCCGTGAAGTGGCCGAGTGCAAACTCAAAATGGTTGCGGTTATCGATCAGCACAACATCAGGGCGCGCGATTAAAGTGTCCCAGTCCTGCGGCGCGACGTCGATGCCGCCCGCCTGAGTGTTGGCAAATACATCCACATCGGCCGCGCCAATCTGCACCACTTCAGCTTTGACGTGCACTTTTAAGCGCCGAAAAGGCGGCGTGACACAATCTGTGCGCTGAAATCTTAAGCCCGTAAATGCGCCGCCGAAGCGCGCGTCGTGGCAAAGTGCCTGCTCAAACTGATCAAGCGCCAGCGCGCTGCCCGCCAGCGTGCCGTTAATGCCTTCAGGTGCAACCAGCACGCTGCCCATCAGCGTAGCGGCGATCTCGCGCACGGCGCGTGCCGTGTTGTCTGGATCGTTTAAGCGCACGAAACGATAAAACGCGATGTGTAGAATTTTCATCGTGTAATCGTAACCGTCAGTGTGTGTTCGCGCTATTTAATGCTTGCGTGGGTGATGGGCATACAATGATGTTTTGAAAAGCAAGCGAGCAAAAAGTGCAGTTTGAAACCAAGTCCAAAATATCCCCGCAAACTGCTCGCATCGACCAAACGTTACAGCGCCTCGGGTTTGTGCGCGCCATGACTGTGCTGCTGGCGCTGCTGTTTGCCGCGCAGGCTCAGGCTCAGGCAATTTTTAGCTCTGGTTTTGAAACCGCAACTTTTTTTGTCAGCCCATCCGGCAGCGATACCGCAGGGGCTGGCACCAGCGTCGCACCCTGGGCAAGTTTTGCGAAAGCATTCAGCGTTATGCGCGGCGGTGATGTGCTGGTGTTGAAAGATGGTCTGTACACCGAACTCATGGGAACGCCTATCCAGCCGCCGACCGGCCTGGTGAATCGTCTAACCATTATTCGCGCGGAACACGACGGTGCTGCGGTTCTGGACGGCGGCGGCAATCAAACGCCGCTGAGCTTGAGCAATTCCTACATTCGCATTGAAGGGCTTAAATTTATCAATGGCGATGATCAAATCGCGCTACTCGATGGCGATCACCTCGAGATTGTGCACACTGGCTTTGGCAACGCCGGGCCTGGGCAATACGATGACATTATGGGTGTCAATGGCAATAACATCTTGATTGAAGATGTCTGGCTTTGGGGCCGGGGCAAAGCAGGAATTATTGCCTACGGCAATGATCACGTGTTCCGCCGAGTGTTGGTTCGTCTGGACAGTTACAGCGGCCCGGGCGCGACTTTGGGCTATGTCGGCATCGTTTTATACGACACCCTTAACGCCGTGATTGAAAACTGTATTGCACTCGATTTTGCCACCAGTGCGACGACGTTTGATTGGAAAGGCGGCTTTCGCTCGCGCGATCAGGGCGATACGCGTACGCAGCGTTTTTTTGGCGATATTGCCCTGAATATTCCTTACGACGGCTTTCGACTGTCTGACAGCCACGGCGAAAATTTAGTCGCTTGGGGCATTGCTGGTCGAGGCGGCATTTACGAGGACACCTTTAAGGCGGGCTATTTGATCCAAAATGCCACAGTGGGCGGCTCAAGCTCGGGCGGCATTTCGACCAATCTGACCGC
>JANNYO010000399.1:0-1106 GCA_031410115.1 Rhodanobacteraceae bacterium
TTTATACTTTTGGCTCAGACGAGCAGAAACAGCGCTTTCTGCCGGGCATGGCGAAAGGCGAAATCATTGGCTGCTTTGGCTTAACCGAACCACACGGCGGTTCTGATCCGGGCAATATGAAAACGCACGCTAAAAAAGACGCGGGCGGTGATTGGATTCTCAACGGCAGCAAAATGTGGATCACCAACGGCGGCATCGCCAACGTTGCCATTGTGTGGGCGATGACCGACGAGGGCATTAATGGCTTTTTGGTCGAACGCGGTATGAAAGGATTCGAGACCAAAGACATCCATCGCAAGATGAGCCTGCGTGCTTCGATCACGTCGGAGCTGTATTTCGACAATGTGCGCGTACCGGAAAGCAATCGCCTGCCCAACGTGAAGGGTCTGCGTGGCCCGCTTTCGTGCTTAACGCAAGCGCGCTACGGCATCACTTGGGGCCCTATCGGTGCGGCGATTGCCTGCTATCGCGAAGTTCTGGATAACACCAAAACCCGGATTATTTTCAATCGCCCCTTGGCGGCAACCCAATCAGTGCAGATGCGTTTGGCGGAAATGGCGCGTCAGATTACCCTCGCACAGCTGATGAGCTTGCAGTTAGGACGCTTGAAAGACGCGGGTAAAATGCAGCCCACACAAGTCAGCATGGCAAAATGGAATAACTGCCGCATGGCTATTGAAATCGCCCGGGATGCGCGTGACTTGCTTGGTGGCGCTGGCATCACCACGGAATACTGCCCAATCCGTCACATGAACAATTTGGAATCTGTGATCACCTACGAAGGCACGGAAACCGTGCATAAACTCGTAGTTGGGCGGGAAATTACAGGTTTAAATGCGTTTTAGCAGCCTACTTAACCTGAATTTAACTAAACTGAAACGCCGCAAAATCTTGGGTTTGCGGCGTTTCTTGTTTGACGGTTCAGCTTTGACAGTTTAGTGTCGGCCCACCTGCAAATGTGGTGCAGGACACAATTTAAAGGGATCAAAATGAAAAAAACGTTATTTGCGGTCATCGCTTCGGTAATTGCTTTCAGCGCATCGGCCGCTGAGTTAAGTTTTAACAACCTAGGCATAGGTTACAACCAGGTTGATTTCAGTTGCTCC
>JANNYO010000400.1:0-7188 GCA_031410115.1 Rhodanobacteraceae bacterium
CGATCATACGATTATCACCACGCATCACGCGCGAGCGCTACGGCGTTGTCTCCATGCCGTCCCGAAAGAGCCGATCTGAGGTTTTTCAGCCAAGCGACCTAGCTAAGACATTCGACGCCAAGAGTGGCGCGCTTTCCAATAGCCCGCTAGACTTGTGAAAATTTTATAACTGTTGATTGCCAACCCTATGGCTGCTCCGCCCGTCGAAATTCCTGGTTATCAGCTGCACCGCGCCCTGGGCGAGGGCGGTATGGCGACTGTTTTTTTGGCGACGCAAATTTCGCTGGATCGCAAGGTGGCGATCAAAATTTTGCGCACGGAACACGATGATGATCCAGGCCGTACCGAGCGCCGCTTCCTGCGTGAGGGCCGAATACTGGCGAAAATCACGCATCGAAATGTTTGCGGCATTTATGACATCGCGAAAGTCGGCGATGTTGCCTACATTGCGATGGAGTTTTTAGACGGTGGCACACTGGTGGACCGCCAACGCGACGGCATTGCGGTGGGCGAATCGATCGCCATCGTGGTGCAGGTTGCCAGTGCCCTGCAGGAAGCGCACAACCAGGGCATTGTGCACCGTGATTTGAAGCCTGCGAACGTGATGATGCGTGGCGGCAAAGTGCCGGTGCTGACCGATTTTGGCATCGCGCGCGAGTTGGCGAGCCATCAAACGCGCATCACCACGGAAAACATGATCGTCGGCACACCGGTGTATATGAGTCCCGAGCAAGTCACCGGTGGCGAGATCGATGTGCGCAGCGACATCTATTCGCTCGGCATTATGTTTTATGAGCTTTTGGTCGGCAAAGCGCCGTATTTGGGCGATAACCCGATTCAAGTGTGTATGCAGCATTTGACCTCGCCGGTGCCGGTATTGCCGGCTGAGCTGGACGAAATCAATCCGGTTTTGGCGCGTATGTTGGCGAAAAAAGCCGAAGCGCGCTTTGCCACGATGAGTGAATTCACCCACGCGTTACGCGATGTATTCGTCAAGTCCACCCAGCTACGCGCGAAAGCGGAACTTGCGCCAAATCAGCCCTGGACTGAACAGCTGCGCCAGATGGGGTTTTCTTTCGACACGCTGCGCGATGGCGAGCTGAACGCGAAACTGCGCGCGCAGCAGGCGGCGTTCGCGGCGAATCGTGATACCGAACAAAATATTGAGCCGCAGTACGAGCAACATCAGCGACCGCGTTTGGCAAGTTCCGGCAGCGTCGTGGCAGGTGCGTATTCCTATCGCAAGGCGGAGTCGGGCAAAAAGCCTTGGCTGGCGATTTCCGCCGCCGCCTTGATCGCGATTGGCGTCGCTGGCTATTTTGCGCTGCGCGATACCGGCGGCGGGAAAGCCGGGCGCTATCAGCTGCAGGGCATGGCGACGGTGTTTGATGAGCAGCTTGCGCGTGACGCTTTGTTTGAACCCGTTGATGACAACGCCGCGCAAACCGTAGCAGATATGCGCGAAATCAGCGGCAAAAGCAGCATCACCAAAGCGCGCGTAGAAAAACTATTGGCAGTAGTCAACGCCAAGTTAGACGGCTATATTTTGGCGCAGAAATTTGACGAGGCGCAGGCGTTTTATACGCTCGCGCTCAATGCTGAGCTATTGAGTGAAAAGCAGGCCGAAGCGATGCAAATGCGCATCAGCGATACCCGCACGCTCATCGCGAATAAAGTTTTGATCGACACGCAGCTGGCAACGCTGGCGGCGGCGCTGAAACAAAACGCGACGCCGACGGAGCTGTTTGTCGAACTTGACGAGCTGCGCAAGCTGCTGCCAAAAATCGATGTGCGCTTGATTGAAAACGAGCGCAGCATTGGCGCGAAGCTGCTTGGGCAATACGCCGTCGCTTTGCAGAATGATGATTTGGACGGTGCGCAGGTGATTTTGGCGGCGTTGGCTGACAAGCTGCCTAGCTTTCCGGAACTTGCGCGCTACCAAACCGAACTGCGTACGCGCCAAGCAAAATTGGGCGTGGCAAGCCGGGTCGCGCGCATCAAAACGCTGTTGGCGAACGATCCACTGCAGCTAGATGCAATTACCCTGGCGGCGACCGGCATCGCTGCGCTATCGCTGTCTGACCCGAGCGCTGAGCTGAGCGAATTGAAGTCGGCGCTGTTGGCGCGCACCAGTTTAGCGGCGCAAGCTGCGTTGGATCGCAAAGACATTAAAGCCGCGCAAGCGATTATTGCCGCGCTTGGTGAATTCGCCCGCGACGATGCGCTGCGCCCCGCGCGCACACGAATTTTAGCGGCGCTTGATGCCGCCCAAGCGGACGCGTTACGCGGTGCCGTGGTGATCGACACCGCGCCCTACAGCACGGTGCTGTCGATTACTGATGCCAGCGGCCGTGCGATTGCGGTGCCTGCACCCGGCGTGACGCCGCTGCGCGTGCAATTAATGGAAGGGCAATATCGCGTCGAGCTAAGCAATGCTTTGGGTGAAAATAAAAGCGTGCAAGTGTCCGTGGCGCGCCGGGCGCAGACGGAGTCGCCGCACCTGCTGTACAGCTCAAAAAGTGATGACTATTTGCGTGAGGCGGGCTACTGATGCGCGCGCCGCTGTGGGTTTACGCGCTAGGTCTGGGCGCATTGCTATGCACCGGCGCAAGTTTCGCCGATTTTAAAAGCGCCTACACCGATGGCGTGCGCGCCAGTGACAATCAAGACTGGGCACTGGTGGAATCGAAAATGCGCGAAGCCTTGGCGGCTGAGCCCTCATCGCAGGCAAAAGTGCGGCTGTACGGCATGCGCTTTGAGCCGTATTTGCCGTATCACTATTTGGCCCTGGCGGCGGCGGCACGCGGCAATTGTGGCGCAGCATTGGCGGCACTGAATAACGCCGGACACCAGTCAGCGTTGGCAGGCGCACGGGATGCGGCGGCGCTGCTGTCCGCTGAAACGCAGATACAAAAACGCTGCCAAAATGTTGCCGCAACGCCCACTGCTGTAGTGCCACCACCAGTCGCGCCACCACCAGTCGCGCCACCACCGGTTACGCCACCGCTGATCCCGAATCCGCCCATCCCGAAACCGCCTAGCGTGAGTCCCAGCGCAAATCCCAGCGCAATTCCCAGCGCAATTCCCAGCGCAATTCCAAGCGTGATCGCAACGGCAAAGCCTGCACTTGCCAGTGACGACATAAACCGCGTGCGCGCAATCTTGCAGGGCCTCAAACGCGAGCTGAGTGCTGCCCGCAGCGCTTACGCACGGCCCGAAATTGCCACGAGCGCTGCGGCAAAATTAGCCGAGCTAAGCGTGTTAGAAAGCCAGTCCATCCGCCTCAGTGGCGAGCTTGAGCGCGCCATCAATGGCGCCGACGCGGCGCTATTGGCACGCATCGGCAGCGCCGCGCGCGATGCCAGTGTGCGTGCAGCTGCGATTAAAACCGCTGGCATCGCCGCACTCGCCGCCGCCGCACCGGTCGCGCGTGCCACTGCACCGGCGGCGTTAGCGACCCTGGCAAAAGCCTATTTCGGCGGTGATTTTAAAACAGCCGCGCAAAGCAACGTTGAATCGTTGGCGGGTAAAGCGCTGGCACACGCACTTTTACTGCGCGCTGCGGCGCGATTTTCGCTGTATGTCGCCCAGGGCGAAAGCAAGCCCGAGCAGCTAACCGCCGTCAAAACAGATTTGGCGCGCGCGAAAGGTGTGGATGCCAGCGTACGCCCGAGTGCGAAATATTTTTCGCCGCGCCTGATGTTGCTGTATTGATGGCGGACGCACATCACGCCAGCGCGCTTTTGCCTGCGGTCGTGTTTCTCAGCGCCGCTGTGTGTGCTGTGCTGCTGAGCAAGCGCCTCAAGCTGGGTGCGGTGATTGGTTACCTGCTAGCGGGCGTGGTGATTGGCCCACAGGTCTTAGGTTTGATTACTGACCAAGCCACGGTGCTGGCGTTTTCTGAGCTGGGCGTGGTGTTCTTGCTGTTTGTGCTTGGCCTTGAGCTATCGCCGCAGCGGCTGTGGGTGATGCGGCGACATTTGTTTGGTATGGGCAGTGCGCAAATGCTGCTGGTGACGGGAATTATTGCGGCGGCGGCAAAGTTCGCGGGTTTGTCGACGCCAGCAGCACTCGTGGCAGGTTTTGGTTTGGCGCTGTCCTCCACGGCGTTTGCGCTGCAAATTTTGGCCGAGCGCGATGAAGTCAGCAGCGAGCATGGGCGCGCCTCGTTTGGTGTATTGCTGTTTCAAGACTTGATTGCGGTGCCGGTGTTGGCGTTGATTCCGCTGTTTGGCGTGCAGCACGCGGCGGCCAATGCGCGCCCGGTTTGGCAGTCTGGCGCGCTGGTTGTGGCAGCGGTAGCGGGCGTTATTTTTGCCGGTCGATATTTGCTGCGCCCGGTATTTCGATTGGTCGCGCGCGCGAAAATGAGCGAGCTATTCACCGCCGTTTCTTTGCTGGTGGTGTTAGGCACGGCGCTGCTGATGCAAAACGTCGGCCTATCGATGGGCTTGGGCGCATTTTTAGCCGGAATGCTGCTGGCAGATTCGGAATACAGCCACGAGGTTGAAGGCCATATCGAGCCTTTTAAAGGCCTGCTTTTGGGGCTGTTTTTTATGGCGGTCGGGATGAATTTAGACCTGCAATTGCTAATGGCAAAGCCGCTGCTGATTTTGGCTTTGGTCGCTGCGGTGGCGGGCTTACAAATGCTGCTGATGTGGCTAATCGGGCGCGCGTTTGGGCAAACCCATCCAAGCGCGCTGCTGTTGGCGGCGTTACTGGCATCCGGCGGCGAATTTGCCTTTGTCGTGTTTAAAACCGCTGAAACCGCAGGCTTGCTCGATCCATCGAACGCGGCGCTGTTAAATGTCGTGGTGGCGGTGGCGATGGCCATCACGCCGTTATTGGTGCTTGCTGTGCATCGCTTGGGCATGCGCTTGAATGCGAAAGCGCAAAGGCCCTTTGATGACATTGAATCGGATGCGGCACTCGACTTAGCCGCGCTCGGCGTTCACAGCAAAAAAGTCGTCATCGCCGGGTTCGGGCGTTTCGGGCAGATTCCTGCGCGGGTATTAGCGGCACAAAAAATCCCGTTTACCGTGATTGACCCGGATACTGATGTGGTGGATTTGGCGCGTAAATTTGGCGGTACCGTGCATTACGGCGATACCACCCGCAGCGAAACCCTGCGCGCCGCAAAAATTGAAACAGCCGAAGTGCTGGTGCTGGCCTTGGATGATATGGATCGCTCGATTCGCACCGCGCGCGTAGCGAAAAAACTGAACCCAACGCTCAAAATTATTGCCCGCGCGCGCAACCGCCGCCACGCGCACAAGCTGATGGATCTGGGCATTGATGACCCGGTGCGCGAGACGCTGCATTCAGCGCTGGTAGTGACCCATAAAATGCTGGAAGGTCTAGGCTTCAGCGCGGAACTAGCCACCGATCGCGTGCAGCGCTTTCGCAGCTTGGACGAAAACGCGCTGAAAGAGCAATTCTTATTCCACGACGATGAACAAGCCTTGATCCAATCTGCCGCGCAATATCGCACTGATTTAGAAGCGCTGTTTGAAGCCGATTCGCGCGCGGTTTGAGCTATTTTTTATTGAATTCATCGATAGCTGGAAGACTGATTTTTTTTTGGTGCGCAGAGCAAATTTTGTCGATGAAAGTGAATAAATTATAGCGTGAGCCAAGCCAAACCAGTTGATCATCGGGTAAGCACAGCCGCTGCCAGCAGCGCCGCTTCGCCTGGGCTTATGCCGATGGTTTACAACGAACTAAAGCGCATTGCCCGAACTAAGCTGAAGTCGGAGCGCGCGAATCACACGCTTAGCCCGACCGCGCTCGTGCAGGAGGCGTGGCTGAAGCTGCGCGACGTTGGATCAGCCGCATTTTTTGGCGTTAGCGGCGCGCGCTATGCGCCAGATTTTGGTGAACTACGCGCTGTCGGCCAATGCGCGACTAACACTAATAAAAGTGCACGCGAACGCAAAGATCGCCTGCGCAGCAGCGCGGCTAACGACTTAGAAAAATAGCGAAGGGCGTTTGCGGGATTCATGTGGGGCGAGCCTAGCGGATCAGGAGGTGCATTGGCATGAGGCACGGCTAAACAAATCTCGGCTAGTCACTTTCGCAGTTCCTGATCGCTCAGTGATCATGCGTATGGTGCGAATCTGGAAAGTGCGGGTGCGAATGCGTTTGCACTTCGTGGCGATGCCGGTGCCTGTGCTTAATGCCAAACATTGCAGGTTCGTCGTGTTCGTGTTGATGGTGTTCGTCGTGAGTATGTTCGTGTTCGTGCTCCATTGGCTCATGCTGGTGCAAATGCATATGGTTTTCACTCAAATGCAGCCAGACGCCAATAGCCATTAACACGCTGGCAATCAGCAATGGCAGCGTGATCACGTCGCCCATTGCCAATGCCAACATTGCACCAAAGAATGGTGCCACCGAAAAATAAGCGCCCGTGCGCGCTGTACCCAAATGCCGCAACGCCACCACAAACAATGCCAGACTGATGCCATAAGCAACCAAGCCCACCAACATCGCCATAGAGGTTGTGAAAATCGAAGGCACTGCCGATATGCCCAGCATTGCGGCAATCGCAAGATTTACCATGCCCGCAGTCATGCCTTTGACGGCGGCAATCCACGTCGCATCGGTTAACGACACTTTTCGGGTTAGATTATTATCCAGTCCCCACGCGAAACAGGCACCCAGAATGGCGAGTGCTGGCCATAGGCTCGCGCCGTTTAACCGATTCGAATCGGTAGGCCAATTCAAAATTGCCGCACCTGCCAAAATTGCCAGCATGCCAATTGCAATACGCCGGTCAAAATTTTCCTTAAAGGCAAACCATGCAAGTAGCGCGGTAAAAACACCTTCCGCGTTGAGTAACAGCGATGCCCCTGATGCAGGCATGCCACGCAGGCCAAACATCAGCAGCACTGGGCCAATCACACCACCTGAAAGTACTGCGCCGAGAAACCACGGCCATTCGTTGCGCGATAGCTTCGCCGAGTCCGCGCGGGTCACAAGGCGATAGAGCGTCATGCCTATGCCGGAACCCAAATACAGTAATGCCGCCAATAGCCACGGATTGAGACTTGCCAGCAGCAGCTTCGCCAAAGGCGTGCCTGCACCAAATAACAATGCCGCGAGCAGTGCCGCGAGCACTCCGGGTTGCAATAGCTGCTGACGCAATTTCATGTGCTTCCCTTGCTAGTGCGGCGATACTGCGGCTCA
>JANNYO010000401.1:0-6209 GCA_031410115.1 Rhodanobacteraceae bacterium
GATAAGACAGCCAACACCCTGAGTCTCGCCGGAAGGAGACACGGAAAAAAGAGTCTCGCCGGAAGGCGACACGGAAAAAAGAGTCTCGCCGGAAGGCGACACGGAAAAAAGAGTCTCGCCGATCAGGCGACACGGCAGATAAGTCTGCAAAAAATTCTGGCGCAAGCTCAGCAGGTGCGTGATGCGCCCGAACGCGCGCAGCGTGCACGTCTGCGCGCGCGTTTGGTCTATGTGTTGATCGGAGCGCTGTTGCTAACCACGGCGGCACTCATCTATACCCTGCGTGCCCGGGCAGCGGCAGAAGTGCAGCGTGCGCGCGCGGTTACGGTGCAGGATTTTTTATTAAACGTGCTGCGTGCGCCCAACCCAAATCAAACCAGCGACCCCGCACACGGGCTGGAGCAGCTTTTTAGCCTAGCCATTGCCGGCGTGCCGAAAGCCTTTGCCCAAGATCCGCGCACCGAGGCGCAACTTTTGCACCAATTTGGCCGCAGCATGATTGTGTTTGATCAAGATACCCAGGCGCTCGCCGCGCTAACACGTGCCGACCAGCGCTTTGCCGAAGCCGGCGCGCCGATTGCGGATCCAGAACGCATTGAAACGCGCAGCTTTCTCAGCGACGTCTACCGAACGCGCCGTGATTACCCAGCGGCGCTGGCGCTGACTAATGAACAAGCAGAGCTGTGCGGCGAAACCCAAGCGTTGCTTGCGCTGAATCCACGCGCCTGCGTTGCGATTATCAATGATCAAATTGAAGCCACAGGCTATGGCGGCGACCCGACGCGGGCGCTCACGCTGGTTAAAGCAAATCTGGCGCTGGAAAAATCAGCGCGCCTTGAGCTTGAGTACGAATCGATATTCACGACGTATTTGGCCGGTGTGTTATTGCGCGAAGTGGGAAAAAATAGCGCCGCACGCACCGCATTTATTGAACTTGCCGAACGCACCTTGATCGCGCAACCAGCGGGGCATCCAGGCCTGCTCACGGATTTAATGTGGCTCGCCTGGTGCGCTGATGATATGGGCGACGTTGCGCTTGCGCAAAGCTTAAATGATGCCGCTTGGCATGGGCGTGTAGCGCTATATCCGGCAAGCTCGCGCTATGTTGTTGAAACGCGCATTCAAGCCGCAACTCTGGCCTTGCACGGCGGCGATATGGCCCGCACCCGCATCCTAGCGCGGGCGTTAATCGATGAGCTTCCTAATAATTTGGCATTTGCTACATTCACCGAACAAGCCACCATTCTGGCCGCGCTTGGCGGCGATCTTGCAATCACTGAGACGGCCCTGCTCGGCGCCGAACAGACGCGTTTGCAGGCGCTCGGCGCAGGCGCGCCAAAGCTCGTCGAGCTGCGCTTAAATCTGGCTGCGGTTGCAATTTTGCGCGGGCAACTTAGCCGTGCGGATAGACTAATTACCGCGACTGACGAATTTATGATGCAGCCTAATACGGCGTATTTGGCACCATTGTCTGCGCAGCTGCACGGCGTGCAGGCGTTGCTGCAATTGCCGGCTGATTTAGCGCGGGCAAGCAGCGAATATTCCCGAGCGATACAGTTACTTAGCTCGCAGCATCGGCGTATGTTTGATCCGGTGTCAGCCGCCTGGGTCGGTGCATCTGCTGATCCAACTGAGTTGCGCAATGTGCGCGCCATTGGCGATAAGTTAATGCGTGCTGCCTTGGCGAAAACGCCATGAGCGGCATTCGCTTCAACGATGATCTTTTGCTCGACGCCCTGCTGGATAGGTCCGCAGAAGGTGATATTTCAAGTGCCGTCGATGGCACCATATTGATTGCCAAGCATGCCGCCTTCGACAAGCTTTCGCGGCTTCAGCACGCTTTTGCGCAGCTGCATCAGACGCCACCAACCAATCCAACGCTTGATGAGCATCTGCGCTTTCACTGGCGCCACTTGGCGGTGCTAGATCGCTTAGGCGCGGGTGGCTATGGCGAAGTCTTTCGCGCCTATGATTCGGTGCTGGAACGCGAAGTTGCGCTAAAGCTCAGGCGCGCGAACCATCAGTTTTCGCCCGCTGCGGGGCGCGCATTCATTGACGAGGCGCGGCGTTTGGCGCGCGTACGCCACCCCAATGTGTTGGCCGTACACGGTGCTGCGGTGGACCAGGGGCGTGCGGGCATATGGACGGATTTATTGATCGGCGAAACGCTTGCTACCCGCATCGCACGCGATGGCCCCTTGCCCTATGCCGTGTTGCTAGCGCTTTGTACGGAGTTGTCCGCAGCGCTTGCTGCGGTGCATGAACAGGCGATTGTGCACGGTGATCTAAAGCCAGCCAATATCATGTGCGAAGCCGGTAAAAACGGCGCGTTTGTGCTGATGGATTTTGGTGCCGGTGCGCTGTTAGATGAGCAAGGCGAAACCCGTTTAAACGCGGGTACTTTGAATTTCATGGCGCCCGAACAGCTGGCGGGTGGTGCGCTTGGCACGGCCGCTGATTTGTACGCGCTGGGTGCCTGTTTGTATTTCGCCGCGACGGCAACGGTGTTAGCAAAGCCCGATGCTGTTGGCAGATTGGAGCTGAGCAAACTGCGTGCGCGATCCGATGTTGCCAAGGACTACACGCGCCTGATCGCATCGATGCTGGCAGCAAAGGCAAGCGCGCGTCCGAGCGCGGCCGCTAGTTTGGCGCAGTGCCAGTTGCTGATTGATGCGCCCAAACGGCGCCGACGCCAGCGCTTGCAGGTGGCGCTCACGATGATCCTGATTGCAGCGGTGTTGATCGAATTGAGCGCGCTTGGCTTAAGCCTACGCGCCCGCGCCGCAGCTGAGACTGAGGCCAAACGCGCCGTTGCGACAAAAGAATTCCTACTGGGAATGATGCGTAATTCCAATCCATATCAGTCGCCCAATCCTACGCGCAGTGTGGCGACGTTTTTTGAAAGTGCGATTACGCAGCTGCCGGCAGCTTTTGCTGGCGACCCACGCACTGAAGCCCTACTCTTAAGCCAATTTGGCCGCACTTTGGCAATCCTGGAACACGACGAATCGGCGTTGCAGGCCCTCTGGCAGGGCGATCACATACTGGCAAGCACGGGCGTGGCACTGAGTGAAAACAGCCGCATCGTTTTGCGCGGTCAAATTATTGGTGTTTATCGTACGCGCCGTGAATACGCCAAAGCGCTGGGCCTCGCCACTGAACAAGCAGGGCTTTGCGCCGCCCCCAGCACGGTGAGTGCAAAGGTCTGCGTTTGGATCGTGAATAATCAGATTGTTGCATCCGAGCCCATTCGCCCACTGCCGCAAACCCTGAGCTTGGTTAAACAAAACCTAGCACGTGTAGTGGCGGCAAAGCTAGAAAATGACGAGCAGGCGATTGGTGTGTATTCGCTGCAAGCGCTATTCTTGCGTGAACTTGGGCAAGCGCCAAATGTTTTAGCAGCTGGCCTTAAGCAAGTGGATCGCTCGCTGCGCAAGGCTGAGAGTACGGATCGGAAACTTTCCGCCCCAGACTTGTTGACTGCGCTTACGACACTGGCGTTTTCTGCAGATGATTTCGGTGACGCGTTGTTAGCGCGCGAACTTAATCGCTATGCATTAGCGGCTAACGAGTCCCTGTTCGGCAAGGATTCGCAAAAAATGCACCGTATTTACTTGCAGGCGGCAACCTTTGCACTGCATGACGGCGACTACCCAGCAGCGGCCGCACATCTGCTTATCTTGCGCAACTTAGCGCCCTCGAGCGCGAACGCAACCTGGATTGAGCAGGCAACGATGCTCGCGGCACTTGCCGGTGACGTTGGTATCACGGACGCGGAACTGCTGCGGGTGGAACATAATCGTCACGCAGCGCTCGGCGATACATTTCGGGCGCTGGCACAATTTCGTTTGGGTTTGGCAGCCATCGCAATTAAGCGCGGACAAATGCCGCGCGCGAAACAGCTACTAGCACAGGCACAACCCGTTATCGTGGCGCAGCGTGCAGACGCGCTACTGGCGCTGTATTGGCAGCTTGCCGCCGATCTTGCACACGTCACTCTCGATGTCCAGGGCGCATTGGCTGCAGAACAGCAAGTCAACGCACTGCTGCGACAGCAGCACCGCAAACTGTTTGATCCGGTACAAGGCGTTTGGATCGGTCCGCCACTGGCGGACAAGGCGCAAAACATCGCCGCAATCCGCGCTGCGGCGGCCCGGATTTATGCGGCGCACAAAAAAAGCGGCGTGGGCGGGTGACTGTTAGACATCATCGCACTTCACCTGCTTGCATCAAGACGTTAGGAACCGAATGGTTTAGGTCTCCGACTTGCAGTGCCTACTGCGGCAACTCAAACCCATCGTTAAATTCGCCCGGCTCGGGCAAATCAATACGACTAATCCACATCGCGTTGGCGGCGTTATCACGGCCCGGATAGGCGACGTACGCGGCATGCTTTGAAACCGCCAAACCGAGATAGTCACCGAGAAATTGCACGCTGCCCCCAACCGGGTTCCAAAGACTTGCTGCGGAATCTAGCGGCGTATCAGTCAAGCGCAGTTCTTGCCAGCTAAAACCACCGTCGCTGCTCATGGCGTAATAGACATCAAATAACCCAGCTTGTGCGCCATCTGCAACGACGTTGCGGCGGTTATCAAAATAGCTCAAGTGCAGGCGGCCCAATGCATCGCATTCGATCCAGGGCATGATCTGATCACCGGCTGGGCCGCCCGCTGTGCTGTCGCCGTTGACGATGCGCGGTGCGCTCCAAGTTTGTCCGCCATCGATGGAATCTGCCAGCAGCAAATTCACATCGGCCTCGCCATTAATGGTGTCGGTGACGTCGTTGTAGATCAGATATATTTTGCCGTTAACTGGGTCAATTGCATGCATGACAAAGTAGGGCACCCGAAATGTTCCTGGCACCGCGTTTGACAGCGCGGTCGGGTTTGCGGCGAACGGCGCGATATTGATCGGCGCATTGAGCGTTTGCAGGCCGTCCACACTCTTAATAATCGAGGCAAAGCCCGCGCCATAATAGCTGATTGTCAGCGCGCCATTTAGCGCAACACGCGGTTGGTAGGCAATCGTCGGTGGCAAGGTCAGGGGTGCAGCGAAATGTAAACCAGCGTCCACGCTTTTGCTTACGAAGTGTTGGCTGTTGATATTGAATGCTAAATAAAGCGCCGAACCCGTTTGTGGTGCTGGCAATACACCTGCTGCCATCCAGCCCTTATCGACGCCGTCTACGGGGATTGCCACCGCCGAGGCGTCAAAGCTCGTTGCCGCCGCGCTGCGGGTGGCGAGCCAAACCGTGTCAATGACGCCCGCGCTAAAATTTCGCGACATTGCGCCAAGGTAAGCCCGTCCAGTGCTGGCGTCGTAGGTGCTCATTGGATCAAACTGGATATTGCTCGACGCCGCTGGCGGCACAAGTTCAGTGGTATTCCAGCTATCGCCGCCATTGTCACTGCGCGTGATCCCGATGCGGCTATCGGTTAACACCGTGCCTGCGCGGCCGTCCATAAACGTCGCGATGACTTCGTCGTTTGCCGCGTTCACCGCATCTGCGCGCGTCACCATGATGCTGGGTTCCCAAGATTGCTGGCCCGCAAGCTGCAAATCAACGCGGCGTTTTGCCGCCACAACAAAGGTGCTTGTCGACACGATTTTGGCGCGCATGGGTGCGCTTGCTGGAAGCACGATACGCGCTGGCTCGTCGGCGCTCGCATCCGCGTCAAATGTGGGTATCGATGGCGCGCCAAATTCAGTTGGCCCATATTCAATTCGAGTGGGTTTTTGCATCTGCTGCGTCGCAAGTACTGCTAATACCAACGCGCTGGTCGCCAGCAGCAAAAACGTTCGCCGAGCAACTCGGCGGCTCAGACTATTCATTGGCATCACTCAAAGCCATTGGCAAAAATTGTGTTGTTCAATGTCGTTAGGGTCACGTCGTTACCGTCACCGCCGACATAACTCACCGCGAAAAGCGCGCTGCCCACGGCCAATTGCGCGCCTTCGGCTAGATCCTTAAACGTGCCACCAACTCCTGCACCGCCGCGATTATTGATCAGCTTAAAGACGCTGCCTGGCAGCGGTGAAAAACCTGGTAACAGGGCAAGATTAAGCTGCGGGTTACTCGCCATATTGATGTTGCTGGCATTGAGCTGATCGAAGCTTGCTGCGCTGGCTAGGATCGCCGACATTGTGCCGACGCCATTAAAGCTCAAAAGCTCGGTGGTGAGTGTTCCCGGCGCGCTTAAACTGCCGCC
>JANNYO010000402.1:0-4416 GCA_031410115.1 Rhodanobacteraceae bacterium
CCAAGCCGCGCGCAGGGTCAGCAGTTCCGCCGCATCCAGCTTGCATTTCATATCGGCAATTTTGGCTTGAATCATCTGAAAACTGCCGATCGCTTGGCCGAAGGACTTGCGATCTTTCGAATAGGCGACAGCGGCTTCATAGGCGGCACGCGCAATACCAATCGCTTGGCTAGCAATGCCGATGCGCCCGGCGTCCAGCACGCTCATCGCAATTTTAAAGCCGTCGCCTTCCTTGCCCAGTAAAGTGGCTGGGCCAGCGTGGTAATCGTTAAATTCCACCACGCAGGTGGCGGACGCGCGAATGCCCAGTTTCGGCTCATGCTTGCCGCGGCTAAATCCAGCGTGACGCGTATCAATCAAAAATGCGCTGATTCCTTTCGCACCTTTTTCCGGGTCAGTGACGACAAACGCGACTAGGCGCTCAGCCACCGGCCCTGAAGTAATCCAGCTTTTGCTGCCATTGATCCTATAGCTGCCGTCCGCTTGCTTAACCGCACGCACACGCATCGCAGAGGCGTCAGACCCCGACTGTGGCTCAGTTAATGCGTAGGCGCCGATTTCTTGACCAGAGGCAATCGGCACGACCCAATCTTGCTTTTGCTGCTCGCTGCCGTATTTCAAAATGCCGTTGCAATACAAAGAATTATTAACGCTAATGATGGTGCCGTGGCTGGCGTCGGCGGCGCTGATTTCAATCATCGCCAGCACATAGCTGATCGTATCTAAGCCAGCACCACCGTACTGATGCGGCACTTCAATACCCATCAAGCCCAGCGCACCGGCGCGACGAATGGTGGCAAGTGGAAACTCGCCGGACTCATCGTGCGCAGCGGCAATCGGCGCAATTTCTTCTTTGGCAAACTTGCGCGCCACGTCTTGAATCATCAGTTGGTCGTCAGTGAAGCGAAAGTCCATGGCAATTCCTATTCGGTAGTGGGCAGTAAATGGGCAATAATTTAGCGTTCAGCCCGTGAAGGTAGCGCGGCTGGGGCGAGTGTGCAAATCAGCTTGCAGAAATCGCTTTTTAAGCGCTCTGCCAATTGCCAAACGCGCTATCGCTCTGCTCAATCGTTGCACCTCCTAAGCAGACATCGTCCTGATAAAACACCACAAACTGCCCCGGCGTAATCGCACGTTGCGGCGCATCGAACACGACTTCTAGACCCGCCACGTCAGCCGCATTTTGCGCCCGCCAAGGGGTGACCGTACACGCCTGATCTGCCTGACGATAGCGGGTTTTTGCCATGCAGCGCAGCGGGAATTCTGGGTTGATACCACTGATCCAGTGCGGTGCACTGGCGCGCAATCTTTGCGCATAAAGCGCCGCATGCTCGCCTTGGTGCACGATCAAATGATTGCGCTGGGTATCTTTCCCGATCACAAACCAAGGCGCACCTGAGCCGCCTTTGACGCCGCCTAAATGCAAACCACCGCGCTGCCCGAGCGTGTAAAACGCCAGGCCGTCGTGCTGGCCGATGGTTTTGCCATTGACATCGGTCATCGCACCGGGTGTCGTCGTCACATAGCGTTTCAAAAACGGTGTGAAGTTTTTTTCGCCGATGAAACAGATGCCGGTAGAATCTTTTTTCGCAAAGCTGGGTAAATCATGGGTTTTTGCCAGTTCGCGCACTTCGGGCTTGTGTAAATCGCCAATTGGAAACAGCGCCGGTGCCAGCTGGGCTTGACTCAACTGATGTAAAAAATAGCTTTGATCCTTATTGCCATCGACGCCTTTGCGCAGGCGAAACAGGCCATCACGTTCGTCTTTACGAGCATAGTGGCCGGTGGCAATAAAATCCGCGCCCAGGGCGCGCGCGTGTTCGATGAAGGTTTTAAATTTGACTTCGCGATTGCACAAAACATCCGGGTTAGGCGTGCGCCCGCGTCGCAGCTCGGCTAAAAAATACTCAAAAACCCCGTCCCAGTATTCGGTGGCGAAATTACGCGCGTAAAATTTCAGCCCCAATTTTTCCGCAACTGCGCGCGCCATGTCGGCGTCTACCTCGGCCGGACAGGTGCCAGATGCATCATCTTCCTCCCAGTTTTTCATAAACATACAGGCAACGTCCGCGCCGCCCTGAGACGCTTCCTGAGTCTGTGCCAAACGCCACGCGGTGACCGAGGAATCAACCCCGCCCGACAGGCCAACTAAGATCATCGGCCGCGCCATCTTATAGTTGCTGTGGCATCGGCAAAATCACGCGCAGTAGCGAAAGCGGCGCGCGCACACCGGCTGAGTAGGCATCGACACCCGAAAGTACAAGCGAACTGCGATGTTCGCTATTGCGTGCAATTAGCTCGTCGCGACTGAGCCAAATTGCGCGTTCAATGCCAGCGTCGAGCGGGCGCGTCGGGTCATGGCTGATCCCCGTTGCGGCGAAAGCGAAGCGCAGAAATTCCAGATCAGGCGCTTCATATTGATCGATTGCCACCAGCGCGTCGATGCGCACCGTCCAGCCGGTTTCTTCCAAGGTTTCGCGCGCCGCCGCATGCACCAAACTTTCGTGCGCATCCAGATGTCCAGCCGGTTGATTGATCACCACTTTGCCAGCGATACGTTCTTCGACAAATAAAAACCGACCATTCCGCTCAACTAAAGTGGCGACGGTTACGCGCGGCGCAAAACGCTCGATGGGCGCTGGGTTCGATAACTGGATGGGTGCCGCTGCGGACATGGTCATAACTCTCCCCGCTTGCCAATTGGCAAGCGGTACTCGGTTGATCAACGATTAGATTTTGGCACTAGATATTCGCCGCTAAGGCGCACCTTCAAAACCATTTTGAAACAAGTTATCGCTTACCGTGCCACATTGGTTTTGGTAGATACATTTGACCCATTCTGGATGGTCAATAAACGGGTTGCGATTGCCCTGATAGCCATAGATTTTGTCGTTGCGCGCCACTTCTTCCGCAGTTGGCGGGTCCGCTTCATTCCAGGCGATAAGCGTGTCCAATTTGCCCATGTAGCCGACCGGTGCGAATGCGCCGCTTGGCGTGGTGGTTACCAAACTAACATCATTGGTCATAATCAAATCGGGCTCGGTAATCCCCGTTACCGGGTGCGTGCCGCCTTCATAGCGAATATCCATGTACAGCACCGCACGCGCCATATCACCCTTGCGTTTGTCCCAGGCCTCAAAGCGGCCGCGCACCGCGCCAGCATCTGGAACCACTCTATTGGGGAAACCTGCACCGCCCTGCCCGGCATTGACCAAGGTTGCAAGTTCAGAACAGCCTGGGCAATTGTCGTACACCAAATTACCGCGTGAGCTGTTGTAGCTGACGTTTGCCGCGTACAGCATGTGGGTGTCGGTGTAGGGGCAAAACGGATACACCACGCCACCGGTGCCAACGGCGGTTAATTTGTCGTTGAAGCCGTGCGAATTGGGCCAGGTGTGTTCGCGGTTAAAAGAGTTAACCGCATCGTTATTCGTGCCCGCGCGATCCGTGCCTTTGTTGTACACGGCGTTTTTGTAAACATCTAAAATTTTGCCTTCATTACCAACACCCGGCGCTTGATCGGCGTCTTCCAAAATGGTCCATACGCTGGTACCGGCACCGGAGTAAAAATAGCAAGTGTGGCCCTGAATCAAGTTATGCAGCCCGGCGCGCAATACTGCATCTGAAGTGGCGACGATGCCCGCGTAATAGTTCGTTGCAGTCGGACGCGTGGTAAAGCTGACCGTGACGTTGGCTGCCAGCGGGTTTGGCGTGCCATCAAGATCAAGTACGTTGGCCGCGTTGATCGTCAGCGTGCATAGCTCTAAATTTGCCAAGGTTGGCGTTGGGTCGATCACATAGCTCGTTGGCCCGCCGGTGACGGTGGCAGCAATATTGTTACCGGTGGTGGCGCAGTTCAATCCGTACCAAGCCCCGGTCACGCTCACCGCTTCGCTAAAATTCACCGTCACATTCGCGGTAGTGCTGACATTGGTGGCGCCGGTTGCGGGCACCGTTGAAGTCACGCTTGGGGCCAAGTCTGCGCCTATGGTGAAATTCACCGCGACGTTTGCCGCCATTAAATCCGGGGTGCCGTCTTGATCGGCCACGTTGGCGGCAAGCACCGTCAAGGTGCAGATTTCACCGAAGGCAAAATCTGGGCTCGGGTCTAGCGCGTAAACGCTAGGGCCACCGGTTACGGCTGCGGTGTGGGCGCCGCTGGTCGCACAGCTTAGGGTGTACCAATTACCCGTGACCGTTACCGGCTCGCTAAAACTGACGGCTAAGTTGCTGTTATAGATCACATTGGTCGCGTTATTCGCCGGCACTGTGCTGACCACAGTCGGCGGCACATCGACGGACGGGCCACCGATGCTAATGTCATCGACGCCGATGAATTCGTCGTTGCCCGCGGCGTTCGCCGTCATGATGCGCAGCTGCACCAAGGCTTGATTGTCCGTCGCCGCTGGCAGCGTG
>JANNYO010000403.1:0-1805 GCA_031410115.1 Rhodanobacteraceae bacterium
GCCGCCCAGATCAGGTGCGTTTCCTCCACGTTTCGGCCCCGCGCGCGATTGTCAAACTGGATACTGAGTACTTCAAGACTTTGGTACGCAGCTGCAAGTTTTAGACCGTGGTTCGTCTGTCCTGTCGCGATGCCGAGCCCAAAGCACTGACGAAATTGCGTTAGGAT
Organism: Rhodanobacteraceae bacterium; assembly: GCA_031410115.1. Classification (GTDB taxonomy): domain Bacteria; phylum Pseudomonadota; class Gammaproteobacteria; order Xanthomonadales; family SZUA-5; genus JANNYA01. The sequence continues at coordinate 168 of JANNYO010000403.1, forward strand.
AAAGACCACTGGACCCGGCGTGTGAAAGGCATTGGTTCAGATTATTGGCGGGTGTTGACGCGTTCCACAACCACAAAAGAAATTATTACCATGCTACTGAACACACCGATATGCGATTTTGGCTGGAAAGCCCCTGACTTTACCTTGCAAGATATGCAAGGAAAGGCCTTCACCATGGCTCAAAACCGCGGTAATAAAGGACTGTTGGTCATGTTCATTTGCAACCACTGCCCGTATGTGCAGGCCATCGCTGAGCGGCTATCGTTAGACGCGCGCGAACTTATTGCTGAGGGCATCAACGTCGTTGCCGTCATGTCAAATGACTACCGTTCTGTGGCAGCCGATTCGCCTGTAAACATGGCGCGATTTGCCGCACAGCACCAGTTTGTCTTCCCCTATTTGGTGGACGAGGATCAAACCGTTGGCCGTGCTTATGGCGCGGTGTGTACCCCGGATTTTTTTGGGCTCAATAGTCTTGGTCAATTGCAATATCGGGGACGACTCGACGACGCACAAATGGGAGCGTCAGCAAATCGCAAGCGCGAATTGGTTGATGCGATGCGACAAATCGCGCTAACCGGCAGCGGACCGCGCGAACAAATCGCAAGCATGGGATGTTCAATAAAGTGGTCGCGGTGATCGCACGTTGCGGCCCTCGGTTGTTTCTGAGCGCGGTGAAAACTCACAACCCCCAGCGCACCTTCAGCAAAAACTGATCCGAATCCCGCAGATCAAAACTGTCTTGAAACAGCTCGACCGAGCTGCGTGGGTCGTCGCGTTCCTGCTCGAAGCCACCGCGCGCATAGACCACATACAGCTCGCGCAGCGGCGCAAATTCGTATTTGTAGCGTAGCTGCACACCTAAATTGCGCACCTGCAGCGGCGCAATTTCATCGTTGGTTGCGTATGGCACACCGCCAGGGCCCAAACGCACGGCGCGCGCGTCACCGGCATTAATAATGAGTGATTGCAGCTTGAAACGCAGTTCATGCTTGGCGCTGGGGATCCAGTTGGCGTTGAAATTAGTGATGAACTGCGTGCGACGATAGCGCGCAAATAGATCGGGTATTGCGCCGTTAGCGCCAATATCTGCGCCGCGCCAAACCAGCCAATCGCTGCTGCGGCGCCAGCGCACGTTGCCGTCCAGCGCCAGTGCGGAATTGGCTTGATAGTTGAGCGTCGAAACAAAATTCCACGCGCGCCCGCCTAGGCCCTCCTGAAAGTTCTGCACCGAGCCACTGACGCGCCATTTGCCAAGCTGCGGCCCTTGATAAAAATGGGAAACACGCACTCTGGCGGGGCGGCGCATCAGCCCATTGCCACGCGAAATCAAATCATCGTAGCCCGCACCATTCCAAAGCAGTTGCGTGCTGGCGAAGCCGCCATCCGCAGCATTGAATTGTCGGAACGCAAAAATTTCGTCGGTTAATCGCTCACCCCGATCATTTGCATTGGCAGTAAATAAAGCGTTGTAAGAAACCGCCGCGCCGTCGGTGCGGTGCGTTTGCGGGCGCCACGTGCCGTTGATATTGAAACTGTTGAAGTCGGTTCTTGCCAGATAGCCGAAATCGTTGAAGTTTAGGTTGCGCCCAAAGTGCGTTAGGAAGCTGCCAAAATCCCAGGTTTTTCCGCTGTAAC
>JANNYO010000404.1:0-2465 GCA_031410115.1 Rhodanobacteraceae bacterium
GAAGCCAATCATCAGCAAAGCAACCAGCGTTTTGGCAAGATGGTGCCAGCAACTTGCGTAATCAACCACGCCCCGACCAGGTACAGTCCGGCCATGCGGATCACGTTGCGGCGGCGGAGTTCGGCTAGGAAGTTCATGGTGCTGCTTCTACTTTTGTACTCGAGCCACCAAACGCTCGAATTCCGCCATGGATTCGGTATCTTCTTTGGCGACAAGCAAGGGTGAGACGGCTTTTCTGACCGCCGCTAGATCGACCGCCCGCGCTGCCGCGAGGAATGCCGGGATGGTGTTGTTGACGTGACCGGCGAGTGCGGCAAGCACAGGCGCACTGCTAGCCCGGTGAACAAACATTACGTAAAATACTGATTATATTGTTTATTTTACGCCGCCTTGGCAATGATGGCGAGCCCGAACTGAGCGGCGGTGCGAGCGTTGGGGGCGACGCGTCTGCATCCATTTACTCATCACGGGATTGGGTCTTCAAACCCAGCACGAAAAATAATGTCCGACACGGTTACGGTCTGCGCCTCAACTGCGCCGATATCGCTGCCATTGCCGCCCGCTGCGTTGACGATGCCAGGCAAATCGACCACGCGCTGGAAGCCGCGTTGGTCGGTGAACGACCCGGAACCATGGCCACTATCGAGCGCGGGGCTGCCAAAACTTGGTGCCTGGGTCGGGGTTTGCCCGCCGTTGTTCTGCAATGCGCCGAGCAGCGGATTGCCGGTGATGTCCGAAGCCTGCGCGACAAAGACACCGTTGTAGTTATTGCTCAGATTGAAGCCCTGTGACTGGAACACCGCTGTGGCGCCGTTGAGAGTTTCCCTGGCCATATTGATGGGCATATTGCCGGCGACAATGGTGTTGCGAATCGTTGTGGTGGCGGTTGCGTTGTTTTGCGCGTAGGTTAGAACGCCGCCGGAATTGACCGCGGTATTGTTTGCGACCGTGCTGTTGGTGATTTCCAAGGTGTTCGAGCCGTCGGCACTGAAAAGACTGATGCCGCCGCCGTTGGCGATGCTGCTGTTGCCGCTGATGGTGCTGTTGACGATCCGCAGCGCGTGTCCGCCAAGCCCCAGAAAGGAGATTCCGCCGCCGCCGGGACCATTGACAGTGGTTGCCGAGTTGTTGCTGAAGGTGCAATCGGTAAAAATGCTGTTCGCAAACCCCAGACTGACGCCGCCGCCACTGCCTGCGGTATTGCCGGTGACGTGCACACCGCTCAGGCTCAGCTGGGTCGCGCTATTGATGCCGCCGCCTAAAGCATTAGCGGGGTTGCCGCCGGTAATGGTCATGCCGCTGATGCTCACACTGATGGTGAGCCCGCCGGTCAGGTTGAACACACGAAAGTTCGTCCCCGCAACGGGATCGCGGCGCACGGTCAGCCGACTCGCGCCGCTGCCTCGGATCGAGATGCTGCTCCCGATGTCGGGCAGCACGGTTTGCAGACTGATGGTTTGCGGCGTATTGAACAGCGACGAGAAAAGGATCTGATCACCGTCCAGCGCGGCAGTGATGGCTTCGCGCAGTGTGCAGTTCGCCCCCCTAAATGCATTGCCAAACTTAAACAAATTTCAACTTATGCCGCTTGTGGTGGTTTCACTAAACTATCGGTGGGAATGCCAAATAAGGTGTGCAAGCGCCAAACCATGGGAAGCGTTAAACGTCGCTTGCCATTGAGCACTTCATACACGCGATTGGAGCGGCCAATGGCTGGCTCCAAATCTTTAGCACTTAAACCCGCTTGCTCCATGCGAAATTTAATAGCAGAAATCGGATCGGGCAAATCAACCGGGAAGTGCTTCGCTTCGTAGGCTTCAATAAGCGTAATGAGTACGTCAAATCGGTCGCCGTCCGCGCTGTTTGGCGGCGGTGGATCATCAAATAGCGGCGAAACCGCTGCAAGCGCTGCTTGATAGTCCGCATCGCTGCGGATGGGCTGGATAGACATTGGCGCACTTTTCATAATCAAATTTCCACAGTGTCCGCGTTAATGGCGTCGTATTGCGCGTGCGTGCCGACGAACTTGATGTAAATTGCTGAAAATTGGTAGGCAACAGCGGCGATAAGTCGGTAATCATTGCCTTTGATGTTAAACACCACGCGTCGGCTTTTCAAAATACTGACATTCGCATAACGGGCTTTGATATCGGCAGGCGATTGCCAATTGGCCGCTCTTGCTTCGTCCAACCAAGCTTTTAATGACACTTCGGCGTCGGGATGGATTTCCCAAAAATCACGCAGGTTTTTTATGGCAATTACGCGCACGGTGATTTTAGTCCCGTTTTGGGACTTTCGTCAATTCGCAAAATCACATCGTGTGTAGGCCTTCTGGGCCCGAAAAATTCGTTCGATTGTGTATCCGGCCTGCAATGGCCTACATCAGCAGCCATTGACGTCGCCGCAGGTGCAGTGGATCAAACAGCGCGAGCAGAATATTGACGTCGAGCAAAACGGCACCTGCA
>JANNYO010000405.1:0-1318 GCA_031410115.1 Rhodanobacteraceae bacterium
CGCGCAAGCGCCGTTTTCAGCTGGCGAATCTCGAGCTGTTCGGCGCTCAAACTGGCAGCCGTCGCGGATACCGTTTTTCCTTCATCACGCTTTTTTATCCACGCGTGCAAGGTCTGATCCGCCAACCCTAATTTGCGGGCGCTCGCGGCAAGCCCAATGCCGGTATCGTAGAGGCGGATTGCCTCAACTTTGTACTCTTGGGTGTAGGCTGATCTCAGCTTTTTGGCTTTCATTTGTGTCCCTCTTGGTCATAGTTGAATCATGACTTAGCGGATACGTTTTTTGGGGGCAAGGTCAACCATCGACGCATCCCATTCAAATCAAATAGTGTCCAATGCCGCAAGTAGTGGCTTATCGGAGCGAATTGGAGGTTATTGGAGGTTTTTTTATTCGATTTCTCGATTTAAACAGTGGGGGCTTTTGCCGATAAAAATATTAATTGCAAAATAACCACGCACAACTACTTAATTCGCAAAAATTGCGCACATGCCGGAATGACGAGTCTCCGGCCTACTGTGCTGCACTGCGTCACGTCCGCCGGTAGTGACCATCATGGGCCACGTCGATCACGGTAAAACTAGCCTGCTCGATCGTGTTCGCCACCAAAGTCGCTTCTGGTGAAGCCGTTGGCAGCAATGAAATCAAAGAAGTTATTCTGGGCAAGGTCAACGATCAAATCGAATGCTTTGATCGAATTGAAGTGGCGCGCACGCTGTAAGGTGTTTTTATGTTTGGCAAAAACCCCGCTCGAAGCGGGGTTTTTTTCGCTGTTGCTAACGTCGGAGCGCTTCAGCGATATTCAGTATATTTGCCGCCAAAATTTTTGTTCAGCGATGCCACAACATGAATCATCTGTGCTGAAATAGCGCCACTTGAAACGATTGGAGATGGCGATGAGTACCAGCTTGAAGCTGTACAGCTATTGGCGTTCCAGCGCTAGCTACCGGGTGCGCATCGCGCTGAATTTGAAGGCGCTGCACTATGAGGTGATTCCGGTGAATTTGCTTGCCGGTGAACAAACAAAGTCTGACTTTGACGCACGCAATCCGCAGCATATGGTGCCGGTGCTGATGCATGGCGAGCGGGTGATGCGCCAGTCACTGGCGATTTTGGAGTGGCTCGAAGAAACCTTTGAAGGTGGCTATCCGTTACTCGCCGGGCCAAAACGCGACCGCGCCCGCATCCGTGCGATATCGCACCTAATCGCAAGCGACATCGCGCCGATCAATGTGCTGCGCGTGATCAACTATTTAGGCACCCAACATCAGTTCGATGACGCAGCGAAGCACGCCTGGATGCTGCACTGGATGAAAGAGGG
>JANNYO010000406.1:0-9098 GCA_031410115.1 Rhodanobacteraceae bacterium
TTGCCGCTGGTGCTGGTGGTGCCACTGAGCAAGCCTTCCTCGGACAGGCTCAAACCATTCGGCAATGCACCAGCACTCAGCACAAAGATCATCGGCGACACACCCAGTGCCGTCAGCTGCTGGCTGTAGGGCTGATTGATCGCGCCAATCGCCAGCGTTTCGGGTGACAGCACCGGCAGTGCGCAGCTGGCTTCAAAGGCACCGATGTCGGGTGCGGGCCCCTGTGGACGGGTTGCGCTGCGCTGATCGAGCGCAGGACTAATCCCCGCGAGATCAATCGCGGGGCTGCCTGGCAACAGCGAAAAGGTCAGCGTCGGCCCACCGTTATTGGCCAACGGGCCCAAGCGCGCATCGGTGTTTTGTCGATCATTCACGCCAAACCCGCCGGTGGAATCGCTGCTGATATTGTTGCCCTGCGAAATCACCGCGGCGCCGCCCTGCAGCGCCAAATTAGCCGGGGAATTATTTTGCAGAATATTGTTACGCATGCGCAGCTCGACCGTGCCGCCGAATGGCCGCAGATTCGCCACGCCTTGGCCGGTCGGGTTGTTGGCAATGGTGTTGCTGATTAACGTCATCAGCGCCGTGCCGGTCGCGGTGGCAGCCCGATTCACAATCGCGCCGCCGAATGCTGATGCAGAATTATTAGTTAGCGTACAGCTTTCAATCCCCACATTCGACACCGAACCCTGCGATTCTGCGAACACACCACCGCCCTCCAATGCACTGTTATTACCCGCAATCAGGCAGCGCGACAGCGTGATCGAGCCACCCGTGATCTGGGCTACCCCCGCACCTTGCCGGGCAATGTTGTCTAAAATAGCGCTGTCGCGCACGATCAGTGTGCCGCTCGGTTCATTGGCAATACCGCCGCCATGGATGTCGCTGCGGTTGCGGATGACCGTGCTGTTTTGCAGCGTCAGAGTGCCATTGTTATTGATGCCGCCGCCCGCGCTCGCGGTGGAACCGCCGCGTATGGTCATCGCTTTCATCTGCACAATCGTGTTGAAAGGTATCCGGAAAATACGAAAGCGCGCGGCGGTATTCGCATCGCGCTGCACGACAACCCCGGTATCGCCATCCATGGTCAAGCTGGTGTTGATCAGCAGCTCCGACTGCAGCGTGATCTCGCGCACGCTGGGTAAGAAACGAATCGTCCCGGGCGCACAGACATCAATCAGCGCTTGGCGCAGCGTGCCGGCACCGCTGTCAGAGCTGTTGGTGACGGTGATCGTGCGACAGGCCTGCGCGTGCGCCAAGTGGGCAGCGCCGCACAGAATAGTGAAAGTCAAAAAAAACCGCAGGGTATTCATGGCTTAAGCCTAGCTTGGGGAGTGCAGGTGCTAGCGCAAGAGTTGGGGAAAAGCCGTCATGGGATTTGATCCCGCCTGCCGATGGGGTTAGAGCACAGCGTCGCTTTAACCTTGATCCATCGACGCTAAACTTGACGCGTCGGCGATAGGCGAAACGCGATTGAGAAAAACTGGGCACGTCGAATGGGGCGACGTCTGCCGCCAATTGAACACTCCCCTATTCGGCGTGACGACTTAGTTTGCCGCGACAGCGCGTTAGCCATTAGCATCGGCGCATTCAATTCTAGGCAAGGAAGCGCAATGCGCACGCATTATTGTGGCTCAGTGGATGAGCAAGTGATCGGTCAAACGGTGTCGTTGTGCGGCTGGGCCGATACGCGGCGTGACCATGGCAATGTGATTTTTATCGATTTGCGCGACCACGAGGGCATCGTCCAAGTTGTGGTTGAGCCCGATATGGCGGCAGCTTTCAAAGCCGCAGAGTTGGTCAAGTATGAGTTTTGCCTACGCATTACCGGCAAAGTGCGCGCGCGCGATGCGGCTGCAATCAACGATAAAATGCCGACCGGGCGGGTCGAGGTTTTTGCTACTGAAGTTGAAGTGCTGAATGCGGCGGCGCCGCTGCCGTTTATGCTCGACGAGTTGCCAAACGAAGAAACGCGATTGCGCTATCGCTATTTGGACTTACGTCGCCCGGCAATGCAGCGCACCATGCGCATGCGCACCCGGTTGACCCAGTCGATCCGAAAGTTTTTGGATGCGCGTGGCTTTCAGGATATCGAAACACCTATTTTGACCAAAGCCACGCCCGAGGGCGCGCGCGATTATTTAGTGCCTTCGCGCGTCAATGAAGGTGCGTTTTACGCGCTGCCGCAAAGCCCGCAGCTGTTTAAACAGCTGCTGATGATGGCGGGTATGGATCGCTACTATCAAATTGCGCGCTGTTTTCGCGATGAAGACTTGCGCGCAGATCGCCAGCCGGAATTTACCCAGCTAGACATTGAAATGGCGTTCGTCAAGGAGCGCGATGTGCAAGATGTGGTCGAAGGCATGGTGCGCCATGTTTTTAACGAAGTTGCCCAAATCGAGTTGCCACAGCCCTTCCCGCGCATGACCTACGCGGATGCGATGCGCCTTTACGGCTCAGATAAGCCTGATCTGCGTAACCCGATGCAACTGGTAGACGTTGCAGAGCACGTCAAAGCCGTTGAATTTAAAGTGTTTTCCGGCCCAGCGAATGACCCAGCCGGGCGCGTTTGTGTGTTGAAGGCGCCGGGTGGCGCAAGCTTGAGCCGAAAGCAAATTGATGAATACACGCCGTTTGTCGCAAAGTACGGCGCTAAAGGTTTGGCTTGGATTCGCGTGGATGATTTGGCGAAAGGCCGTGAGGGCATGACCAGCCCGATCGTGAAGTTTCTGGATGACACCGCGCTCAATGGTGTGTTGCAGGCCGTGGAAGCGAAAACCGGCGATATTTTATTTTTTGGCGCCGGCCCCTATCAAACCGTGTCGGACTACATGGGCGCACTGCGTTTACAGGTTGGTAAAGACTTGAAACTGGTGCAACCCGGCTGGGCGCCGCTTTGGGTGGTGGACTTTCCGATGTTTGATTACGACGCCGACAACGCCCGCTGGAATAGTTTGCATCACCCGTTTACTGCGCCCAGCATTGATTCGGCAGATGCGCTAAAAGCCGATCCGGGGGCCAGTTTGAGCCGCGGTTATGACTGCGTACTCAATGGTTCAGAGATTGGTGGCGGCTCGATTCGTATCCATCGTCCAGAGTTGCAGTCAGCGGTATTTGATTTACTCGGGATCAGCAAAGATGAGGCGCAAATTAAGTTTGGATTTCTGCTCGATGCGCTGAAGTACGGCTGCCCACCGCACGGCGGCATCGCGTTCGGTATTGATCGCATCGCGGCGCTAATTGCCGGGGTCGAATCCATCCGCGAAGTTATCGCGTTTCCAAAAACCGCCTCAGCCCAGTGCCCACTGACCCAGGCGCCGTCGGAAGTACCGGAAAAGCAATTGCAAGAACTGCACGTGAAAGTGGTGCGCACGGTGAAGGAAGCGGCAAAGTAGTGCGCTCGCCTTGGTCATCACCGCACAGTTTGAATTCGCCACTGTTCGACTAGGCTTGCTTGCCCATAAAGTTCAGCGCTTTAATTCCAGTCGGCAAGCCAATCATGCCAAATAAAGTATTTCGCGCGCTCAGCGCCACGTGCCTAATCGGAATCGCCGCCGTCATCACCGTTGCCATGCACGGTGAGAAAGGCGAAGAAGCTCAGGAAGCTTACCTGGGTGATTTTTGGGCGAATCGGGCAAGTTACCCAACCGGGGTATACAACCCGAAGTGGCAGTTGGACGCGATCAAACAGGCCGAGTTGGTAACCGGGGCACTGCCCGCTGGCACCGCGTCTAAGCGCAGTGTTGGCATCAACGCGCTCGTGCCAAATCAATTTACCGCGCTTGGCCCGCGGCCGTTGCGCAGCCTAACGAATGCCGAGGCCGGGCGCACCAATGTCATTGTCAGCCACCCAACCAACCCCGCGATTGCTTGGCTGGGCTCAGACGGTGGCGGTATTTGGAAAACCACAACGTGCTGTACGGCGGCGACCGAATGGGTGATCAAGACCGATTTGCCGCAGATCCAAAATAGTGCAATCAGCGATATGACGATCGATCCAAACAACCCGGATGTGCTCTACGCCGCAACCGGTGATTTGCGCTTCGGCTCGTTTTCATTTGGCAGCAACGGTGTGCTGAAAAGCGTGGATGCGGGTGAAACTTGGACGGTCAAAGGCGAAGCGGTTTTCAACCCTTTTTATCCACCGTCGGCCAATGGCTTTCCCCAATATCAGGCAATTGGGCAAGTTGAGGTTGATCCAAATAACGGTCAAAACATCGTCGTCGGCACCAAAACAGGGCTCTTTTTAAGCTACAACGGTGGCGATACTTGGGCTGGCCCGTGCCTATCCAACGCCTTTCCAAATCAACGGCAAGACACCACCGGCATCGTGCTGCGCGATTTGGGTACGACGACCGAAATCATCTCAGCGATTGGGTCGCGCGCGTTTGAAACCACTGTGCAGCCAAATTTAAATCAAAACGGCGCGAATGGCATTTACAAAGCGACTCTACCCGCGAGTGGCTGCCCGACGGATTATGCGTTGATCAGCCGGGCTGACAATGGTTGGCCAACGGGAACCGGCAGCGGCATTTCGATTGCTACAGCAGGAAATCCGAATTTGAACCCGATTGGTCGGATTGATTTGGCGATTGCACCGAGCGATAGCAACGTGATTTATGCGCAAGTCGCGCGGCCGAATCGCGCATCACCGGATATTTTGGGCGTCTGGCGCAGTGACAACGCGGGTGCGAGCTGGACCCAGGCCACGGTTGGCACGATTTCAGGCTCAGGCACGCAAAGCTGGTACAACGCCGGGCTTAGCGTTTCGCCAGTCAACGCCAACACCGTATGGCTGAGCGCATTCAACACCTTTCGCTCCACCACTGGCGGCAGCGGGTTCGCCGCCGTCGCATCCGCGCCACACGTCGATCACCACGCACGCAGCTTTGTTGCAAACGATCCGAACAAAATCCTCATTGGCACCGATGGCGGCGTTTATTACTCCGCCAACGCCCAGGCCGCGGCACCGACGTGGCTGTCGCTCAACCTGTCACTCAATACGGTCGAGCTTTACTCAGGTGGCATTTCGGCAAACTTCAATGTAGCTAGCACCGCCGCCGCAGTCGCTGGTGCACAAGATAACGCCTGCATGGTGTCAAACTGGGCCGGCGGGAATTTTGCCCCGCAACTTTGGAATGTGCGAAACGACGGTGCCGACGGCTTTTTTGCAACGATAGAACCGATCCTGGGGCAGCGCTGGTATTACTCCAGCCAAAATGGCGCGATAGTGGTGAGTTCAGCTGCACAGGGCATCAGCACGCAAACCGCACAGCCCAGCGGCTGGGGCGCAGATCGCAAAAGTTTCCTAACTCAGTTTGACCTGTACCGTTTCGGCGGTGAAAGCACCGGCTGCCCGGCGGCCACCGGCTGTGGACGCATCGTTACCGGCAGCTACCGCGTGTGGGAAAGCACCACGGGCGGCGTTCCAACGACGAGCTATGTCGCTAACAGCCCTGATTTGACCAAAAACACGCTGGCTGATCGTTCGTTTATTAATCAAGTGGCGTATGCCTATTCGACGCCAACCCAGGCGATTGCCGGCACCAACGACGGCAACGTCTGGCTTGGCTTCAACATGGGTTTAGGTACAGCCGGCTCCGCCACCTGGGTCAATCTGACCAACGGCAACGCGGTTTTACCGAACCGCCCGATCATGGACGTGATTACCGACGCCGCCGACCCGTTGATCGGTTACGCTGTGGCGGGTGGCTTTGATCAAAATACGCCCGCAACGCCTGGGCATGTGTTTCGTTACGTCTGTACGGCAAGCTGTGCAAGCTTTGTTTGGCGAGATATCAGCGGCAATTTGCCGAATATCCCCGCCAATAGCGTGATGACCAATCCAAACCGGCCGAATCAGGTTTTTGTCGGCACCGATTGGGGGCTTTATTTTACCGATGATGTCACCGCGGCAACCGTGGTTTGGAGCAAGCACGCGGGCATGCCAAACGTGATGATTTGGGATTTGACGATTGATCGCGGTGCCACAACGCTTGCCGTGTGGACACGCTCACGTGGCGCGTGGGTGGCACCGTTGCCCCTGGCATCGGGTGCAGATGACATCTTTAGCAACGGTTTTGAGTTTTAACGCGATCTAAGCCTTCACCTCAGCAAGACTTGCAGGCACCACGAACGCCCCTTACTCTCAGGGGCGTTTTTGTTGGTGGTATGCAGATGGATCACGTCGCACTGAGCTTTGAATTTTTCCCACCGAAAACCGACGAACAGCGCGAATTGCTGCATAAAAGCGTGCCGAAACTCAAGCGATTTGCGCCGGAATATGTCAGCGTCACTTTTGGCGCGGGCGGCTCGACGCTGGACTACACGGTCGATGCCGTCAGCACGCTGAAAAGCCAATATGCGCTCAACGCCGCGCCACATTTAAGCTGCATGGGCGGCACGCGCGCCGAGATCAAGCGCTTGCTGGATACCTATGTCGAAATGGGCTGCAAACGCATCGTCGCTTTGCGCGGTGATATGCCTTCTGGCATGGCCAGCCGTGGTGATTTTAGCTATGCCGCCGAACTGGTCAGCTACATCCGGCGCGAGCATGGCGACCACTTTCACATTGAAGTTGGCGCTTACCCGGAATTTCATCCACAAGCGGAAAGTGCCGACGCGGATTTGACCCATTTTGTCGACAAAATTAATGCCGGTGCAGACGGTGCGATCACCCAGTATTTTTTTAACGCCGACGCTTATTTTCACTTTTTAGATGACGTGACTGCACGTGGCGTGACCGTGCCAATCGTGCCGGGCATTATGCCGATCGGGAATTTTTCTCAGCTCAAGCGCTTTTCTGATATGTGCGGCACTGAAATCCCACGTTGGCTCAGCAAACGCATGCTGGGCTTCGGTGATGATGCGCAAAGCGTGCGCGATTACGGCGCGGATGTCGTTGCAGAACTGTGCGATCAGCTGGTTGGTGGCGGTGTGGAAGCGCTGCACTTTTATACTTTAAACCGTGCAAAAGCCACGCTGGAAGTGTTGGATCGCTTGGGTGTTAAGCCAAAGTCAGCGGTTTAAAACGGCTGCGCCTACTTTGGCGCATCCGACCCTGGCGCTTCCGACCCTGGCGCTTCCGACCCTGGCGCAGCAGGTGCCTGGCTTTCAACCGCCTCTGCTGCACGCGCTGCGCTTACCGCCGCGTCCACAGAATCAGTCAATGCCGCGTCGGACACGGCGTTGGTCGCCGCCTCCGCCGCTAGTTGTGCTGCCGCAAGCGCTTGGGCCTTATCGGATTGCTCCTCGGCTTTCTGCCGCGCCTCAATCTCGGCCTCTTGCGCTTTAAGCGCGTCGGCTTCTGCAGCTAAATCCTGTGCGGTTTTCTCAGTCAGCTTGGCGGATTGCGCCTCGATCCAGGCGAGGGCACTGGGAATTACCGCAACATCACCCTGGCTAGTGGCGCGCGCCAGAATTTCGCGCAAAGCTACCCAGTCGAATTTAAATAGGTCAGTCGGATCGAACTTTTTGCGCTTATCCAGCGTCGCAAATGCCGCCGCACGCAAAGAAATTGGGTGTTTTTCCAAGTGCGTTAAAACCACCACCACGCTTGCCGCGCTGTTTTTTGGATTACGCAGCACCAACTCGCCAAGACGGGCACAGCGGGCTGCGTTTTTCGCCGCTACCGTAGCGTCAGTGCTATCACCAGTGACGGAACCCGTTTGCGCACAGAGTGTGGAAACGCTGATCGTCGTTGCCGCACCGATTAGCGCGTTACTGAGAACTTCTGCCATCCACTGGTGCTGCGGAAAGGCATTCAGCAGGCCAACAAATTCGCTGGGCACCTCACTCAGCGATGTCCAGCTCGGCGGCAATGGGCGTTTTTTCACTGCCGCAAGCACCGGGCTTTTAAAGTCTTGGGCAAAATCGTCATAGCGATTGGCGACATCAAAACGCTTGAGCCATTCTGCCCGGCGCGAAGCTTGCACCGCCTCGAGCTTCTTTTCAGCGCCCTGATAGGCGTCTTCGCGCGCTTGTCGCTTCGCTTGATCGTTACAGCTCGTTTTTAAAGCAGCAGAATTTTTTGCCGCAGTGCTGTCAGTCGCAACCTGATGACACGGATCCTGCGCCGCCGCGCCGGCAAGCTCGGTGTACATTTGCGTTCTGGCGGCCGCTTCCATCACCGCTTGTACCACCAGCAGCACAAAAGCATTTCCCGGATCGCCGGCGATCAGGCTTTTTTCCAAATCAGGATCAGCGCACTGCGGCCCGGGCTCGGTGCTGCAGCTTGCCCACAAATGCCATAGCCGCAGCGGCATCGGCGTGCGCGCATCGTAAAGCGACAAGGCATCATTTGCGTCCAACAAATTCAATTCAGTGCTGCCTTTTTCGGACGTCTGCCCTTGAGCCAAAGTCAACATGTGCGTCATGTCATTGGCCATCGCACGCGCCAGCGGATCGCCGCTCAACTGTGAATCGCGTGCGGCAGCGACGGCCCAAGCCATTAACTCCGCTCGGCTAGTCTGCGCATTTTTAAGCGCTGTGATATTGCTTGCGGCGTTTGCAGGGCGGGCGCTTTCGAGTTCCGAAACAGCGGCTGGGGCAGCCGGCGATAACGTGGCGGCGGCGGACGCCAATCCTATTGTCACAGCGCAAATCGTTGCCGTGCGCACGAACATTGGCGGCAACAGTAACAATGAAGTTAATAATTTTTTTGCCACCACCTTGCTCCAAAAAACCGACCAGAGCGCTAGGTTAAACCAGTAGTGGTTAAGTTTTGTGCTCAAACTTAGGCATTTCGAGGCTAATTTAGGACACCAACGTGCCCAGTTCTTCGCCATACATCAGACGTTTGAGTTCGCCCGGTGCCAGCATGTTGTAAATACGAATTGGCATTTTATAGTCGCGGCATAAAGCAATCGCGGTCGCGTCCATCACCTCGAGCTTTTTGTTCAAGACTTCATCAAAACTGACGCGATCATATTTGGTCGCGGACGGATCTTTTTTCGGGTCGCTGGTGTACAGCCCGTCTACCTTGGTGGCTTTTAGCAACAGCTCTGCACCCAATTCTACCGCGCGCAGAGCGGCGGCGGAATCGGTGGTGAAAAACGGATTGCCGGTGCCCGCCGCGAAAATAACAATGCGGTTTTTTT
>JANNYO010000407.1:0-1451 GCA_031410115.1 Rhodanobacteraceae bacterium
CGATGAAAACGCAATCGCGGGTTTTGTGCCAATGACGATGCTGGGAACGGATTTTCATTCGCCGGTTCGATATGAAACGAGGATTTGGTCAGACATAAAGAAAGGTTACACACATTTCTGCGATGGCGACGTTCTCCTCGCCAAAATTACGCCTTGCTTTGAAAACGGAAAAGCTGGTTTAGTTGAGGGCATGCCCAATGCAATCGGCGCAGGCAGCACCGAATATTTTGTATGCCGACCAATAACGCAATTGCTTACCCCACGATACCTATTGGCTTTTTTTAAAACAGCTAATTTCTTATCGGTGGGTGCAACACAAATGACGGGTTCAGTTGGTCATAAGCGTGTCCCAAAGGACTACTTGCTCGACGCTGAAATATCCCTCCCACCACTCCCCGAACAAACCCGAATCGCCAACAAGCTCGACACCCTTCTCGCCCGCGTCGACAGCGCCCGCGACCGGCTGGATCGGGTTCCGGGCATGCTCAAGCGCTTTCGCCAAGCGGTGTTAACGGCGGCAACTTCGGGGGTTTTGACTGAGGCTTGGCGAAGTTCGCAAAATTTACCGCAATGGCAAAAAGTAACTCTCGGGGACATCGCAGATATCCAAGGGGGCGTTACGGTTGACGCGAAACGCCAGTCTTTGGATGACGTTGAAGTTCCCTATCTTCGTGTTGCTAACGTGCAACGCGGCTATATCGACCTAACCGAAGTGAAGTTGATTCGGATACCCGCCGGTCGCATGGAATCTTTGCTTTTAGAAGCCGGGGATATCTTATTTAACGAAGGCGGTGATCTGGATAAGCTTGGACGCGGTTGGATCTGGGAATCACAGGTGAACCCATGCTCTTTTCAAAACCATGTATTCCGTGCTCGTTTACGCGACAAAAATATCCAGCCTAAATTTATTTCATGGTGGGGAAATCACTGCGGATTAGACTACTTCGTGCGATCAGGCAAGCAAACAACAAACCTTGCGTCAATCAATAAACGAATTTTGTGCAATCTTCCGATCAACCTGCCACCACCAACGGAACAAACCGAAATCGTCCGTCAAGTAGAAATCCTATTCGCCTATGCCGACCGCCTCGAAGCCCGCCTCAAAACCGCGCGTAAACTCAGCGAAAGCCTCAGCCCAGCGATCCTGGCTAAAGCTTTTCGCGGCGAGCTAGTCGCGCAAGATCCGAATGACGAACCAGCAGTGGAGTTGCTGAAACGGATTCGGGCGGGTAGAAAGTGACATGACGACGCTTATCACCACCAACTCGCAAGACTACGCGGCTTTACTAATCGAGGTGAAGCAACGTGTTCAGAGCGCGCAATATGCCGCACTGTAGGCAGTCAATAAAGAATTGGTGGGCTTGTATTGGGACATTGGCAGCCTGATTGCGGCACGACAAAAGGATGCAGCGCACGGCACGGCGATTACTGAGCGTTTAGCCATTGATTTG
>JANNYO010000408.1:0-4035 GCA_031410115.1 Rhodanobacteraceae bacterium
AAACCGTTGGGCGGCCACGATTTACACCAGTGTGCGTACTAAGCTGACGCCAACCGGGCCGAATTGGACCCTGCCGATGCCGAATGGCTATCCAAGTCCCAACCGATATGCGGGCTGGTGCCGATATTGCGGCACACACACCAATCCGAACTTGGATAGCCATTCGGCATCGGCAGGGTCCAATTCGGCCCGGTTGGCGTCAGCTTAGTACGCACACTGGTGTAAATCGTGGCCGCCCAACGGTTTAAATAGCAGGCATTGCCGCCGCTGATCGGCGCAGCGCGGCAGGTGTCTATCCAGTTCTGCGCAAATGGGCCATAGACTTCGGTGCCGTATTGGCTGGTCGATTCAACGCAGCGATTGTCGTAGTTGGCGCTGCGGATACTGCCCAGCGGGCAATCGGCAGTGCCCCGAATATTTTGCGCGAGCGCCTTGCCCCAGCGCTGCACCGCCACAGCCGTGCCGTTGGTGTTGCTGCCGTTGTAATACACATTGACGGTATTGGTGCAGGCACCACCATTGCCATTGGTGGTGCATTTAGCCGTCATCGCGCGGGTGAACGGGCCAAACGCATTGTTCGCATCCGTACAAAAATTAAGCGCTGTGTCCAGGCTGGTATTAAAAGGGCAAAGTGCGGAAGCGTCGGCCGAACAGCCTAAGACTACCAGCATAGCAAACGCCAATTTCGTGTTGCTTACGTTATTTATTTGCTTCATTGCTGTCATTTCCTTCATGGTTGAGGCGCTGGAACTGCACTGTTTGGCCGTTTTGATGTGGCCCGAAAAAGATAGCTTGCTAATAACATTTCAATTGAACGTCGGATCTAAACGTTGGGAACGCGCACTTTTTCGCCATCCGGCACACAGCGGCACAGCGTACTGTCCATATCTGCACTGAGTTGGCACACGCCGCTGCCAAACGCCCATTGCAACGGTGCGCCGTTGACAAAGCGCAGCTCTTGATCGCCGCTACTATTTGCACCGGGAATGCTTACATTGAGCATGCGCGCGCCAAGTTCGGCGTTTTGGCTGCGCGCTTGATCAAGCATTTGCATGAAAATTTCTCCGGCGCGCGTGGCATCCATGGCCGCAGCGTTTGGAATTGACACCGAATTCGGCAGCGCTAAGTTGGCAACATCGCCACGCATTTGTGCATCGCTCGCGCGGTAAAGACTGATTCGATAGACCGGCGGTCGAGACGCGGGCACCTCATTAACACTCAGCTGAAAATAGTTCGTACCCACGCGATAAAACTGCGTAAGTTCCTCAAACGGCACACCGAGCGGAACCCGGGCGTCGGCGTTGATGCCGAATTCACTGATCAAGGATGCCTCAATCGAGCGCGTGGCATCGGGTTTGAATGTTGTGCGTGCGGCGCAGCTTGGATCCATCACGACACGCGTAGCGCCACCGGCGAATTGCTCGGGTGTAGACATCGTCGGTGGCATAAAATGTAGCGTGCCCGCGTCAAGCAGGGCTAGGCTAGTGGGTATCTGACTGAGTGCTTCGAGTTGATCTTGAGATGTCTGCGTGTTGCCAGACGAAGCGACGGGCGCTGGCATTGCAGTCGCCGGCACCGTCGTGACCGCGATTGTATCGGCTGGCATTGCGATACCCGGCGCTGCCGGCGCAAGCCAAAAGCGCACGCCAATTGTCATCACTGCAATGCAGATTGTGGCAAAACCAATTCGTTGAACGTGCTTGGACATGCAGTGGAGCCCAGACTCTAACTGGGCCGCAGCGTAGCGAAAATCGGACTTTTTACCATTGCAAATTTTCGTTACGGGCTTGCAAAAAAACGCTGCCTGAATTGTTTAACTATGGCGAATGATCTGATCAAAATTAACCGCGAAATAGCGCCAAAAAATCATGTCTATTCAGTGTGGTCGCCATATCGGCGGGCAGCTTGCGAAACTCATCAACGGCGAGTGGGTCAGCGCCTGCATCCAACAGCAGTTCGGCGGCTTGGAACAGCGCGTGCCGGCAGCACCAATGCAATGTACCGCGCTGATGCTGATCGCGAATTTGCGGGTTCGCGCCCAGGCGCAGTAGGATTTCAATCAGGCTCAAAAGACGTGCGTCTTCGGGGTGACGCATACTGTTGAGGTTGCTGCCGACCAGCATCATCAGCGGTGCGCGACCCGTGCTGTCGCTGGCATCCGGGTCGGCGCCGCGTTGGATCAGCACCTGCAATAGCTTTTGCCCCTGCGTCAGTTCACCGCCCGCCAATACCGCGCGCACGACTGCATGCACGGGCGGCAATAACGGCGTTGCAGGCGTTGTGCTGGCGCCGAGTTCAAGCAGCAGGGTGACACAATCTAAATCTAGCAGCCCAGCAGCTAGGCTCAAGCAGCTCAATTCACCCATCGGCGCACAAACCGGCGCGCCCAGTGCTACCAGTCGGCGAATCACATCGAAATGACGGCCACGCACGGCCGCTGCTAATGGTGACAGCGATTGCTGGGTATGTGCACCCCCAGGCTGGGCGCCGTGGTTAAGCAAAAACTCGATCAACTCAACCGCACCTGTGGCACAGGCGTGTACCAATGCTGTGGCACCCGCGCTGTCGCTTGCATCAATGGCAAAGCCCAGTTGCAGCAACCGCTGCACACCCTGTTGATCGCCACGTGCTGCGGCATCTACTAAATCGGTCGCCACCAATAGCCGTCCAGGATGCGCATTAGTTGGCCAGGACAACTGGTCGGCCAGCTGGGATTGACCACGACTGAGGGCAATTGCGCGGGCGCTGCGCCCGTCGCGCCCGGCCATATTTGGATCACTACCGGCAATGATTAGCAAGCTTACAACAGCCGCCGCGTCGATCCGATGTAACGCACGCAATAGCGGCGTTTGACCCGAGCTATCACGCGTGTTTAATGCCAATTGTTTGCCAGTGCCGGCTGCGATCAGCGCCTGGATAGTCGCTAAATCGCACCACTGCACCGCATAACTCATGCAGCTGCGCGATTCGCGATCCAGCGCTGCAAGCTGCGCACCGCGCTCAAGCAGCGCCGCAATCAGAGCTGCAGGCGGGCAATTTTCCAGCGGCGCAACTGCACCTTCTAGTTCTGCGGCAGCGCCACACAGTAACAACAGCGGGGTATCGCCTTCCGCGTCTGGGGTCACTGACGCACCGGCGCCGATCAGCGCCTCGATTGCGTGCAGTGGTGGCGGAATTTGGCGCGCAAGCGCACACAGAATTGGGTTGGTTTCTAGCGCGCCAAGCTGCAAGCCTGCCTCGAGCAAGTCGCGCAGCCAGTCTGCGTCAAGCTGATCGCCAAGTGCGAGCAGCGTCTGCAAATGCGTGTGTTGATCGACGACGCCCAATTTGAGCAGCGTGTGCGCGACTGGATACCGCCCGGCCCGCGCCGCTTGAATCAGCAGTTGCTCGCGCTTTGGTTCTGTGCGGTGCGCATGCTCAGGCTCAGCCGCAGATTGTTCGAGTTCACCTTCTAGTTCATTGGCTAACGTTCGGGCTGGACTCAAGCGCCGCGCCTGATCCCAGTGCGCTGCTTTTAGCGCCAAATCAGCCGCGCTTGCACCGTTGGCGTTCAAATGTGCAGCTGGGGCACCCAAACTCAACAGTGCATCAATCATTTCCATACTGGCAGTATCGGCAATCGCTGCGTGGTGTAGGGCGGTGTTGCCCTCAGCGTCGGTCAAGCTGGCATCCAGGGCCTTAGCTAATCCAAATGCCAGCGCGGTACGAACGCAGCCAGCCTGTGCGGCGCACATCAACGGCGTTTGCTGACGTTGGTTTTTAGCATTAACGTTGGCACCCGCTGCAACCAGTGCGGTGGCAAATTCAACGGCATCTTCCATCGCGCAGGCGTGCAGGGCCGTATTTCCGGAAGCGTCGCGCGCGTCTAACTTGATCCGCGCGATGACGGCATCGAGCAAACGCGGCTCGGGCTCGCGACACAGCGCAAGTGCATGCCCTAAATTCAGTGCGTCCTCCAACTCGACAGCGGCACCGGCCTTGAGCAGGGCGAGGGCGTTTGCAGTTTGCCCGGCCTGCACCGCGCGCGCCAAGGGC
>JANNYO010000409.1:0-5221 GCA_031410115.1 Rhodanobacteraceae bacterium
CCCAGATGATCAAAAACGCTTGACTTCCGTGGCGAAAACGTTGAAAGACCTGCGTGAACGTCGGCTCTGGCATCGTGCAGTCCAAATTCGCAAGCGCTACCCTTCTGATCCACTTGAGAACACGAAACTACAAGAAGATGGCTTAACTGATTGCTTCGAATTTGTAGAACACCCTCAGCATAAGAAGTTGTTCCTCGCAGACTTACTCGACGACGTGAAGCGGATACACGATCTCTTGCTTCCAGAAGAACCTCTACTAGATCGCACGCTTCTTGACTCTCAAGTGATGTTGCATACATTGGGCACTACACCCGGCGGGACACAAATTGGTCGGGCATATCTTCTGCCGAGTGCCGGGAAACCAACACCGTTCCTTGACTACATGGTTAACCGCACTGCTTGGGCCGAAAGTTATCTGTCCGACCAGCCTAGCGGTTATATAATCTCGCCCGCTCATCTGGCGGACTACGTTTATCTCGCGTATGAGAAATCAATTCGGATTAAACATCATGTTCGCTTGCCAGTTTCAGCGCTTGAAGCGGGTAAGCGCGACCCTTCACGAATTGAAGGCATAAAGCGTGTTCTGGGTAAGAAAGGTTTCTATCGGAATGTGCCCGTTGATATTCGTCCGATACCGGAGCGATTAGACCGCGCTGACGTCGTGAGAATAGTGCGTCAATTCCACGATCTTCGCAAAGCCTATCTTAGTCCTGCAACTGACGCTCCCGGTGTTGGAAATGCCCAAAGTGCTGAAGAACAAACGCAGTTTTGGTTACGTCAATTTGATGACGATGCGCATGTTGAGTGTGCGTTGCGCTTGCTCGCTCACTTTAAAATACTTACGCGTGACGACACGGTAAACGCTGTCCGCGCTTTTATCGACGCAAACCCTGAATTCAAAGGGGCGTCAGTTGTTCCGTTAGGTAACGTGAAAGATAGCGGGGCTTTACATGCGTATTTCACAGCGGACCTACTTGGAACCCATGTTGGGAGATGTGTTTCGCTTACAGATGCGAAGCGCGATGCACCTAAAGAACCTGTGATATTCATTGATGACTTCGTGGCATCGGGTGGTCAAACAAAAGACATTCTTGGGGCTTGGTTCGATAATCAGGAGCTCCGAGTGCCACTGAATGAATCGCGTGAAATGTTCGATGACGGTCTGCAAGAATTTCTTCAGAGGGCCAAGGTTGCCTTCGTCATAGTTGCAGCATGGGATGATGGTATTCGCGTACTTAAAGATGCGCTGGTTAAAGTAAAACTTGAGGCCGTGGTTTATCGACACATTACCGAACAAGAACTTCCCTTCATGGACGCAGCCCTTGCGGATATTGGGAAGCCAATTGTCGAGTCGTTCCTTGAAAGGTGTCGCGAGATTGGACGTTCGTTGCTGACTGCTGCGGATTTAAGAGAAGGAAAAAGCACAGATAAGAATAAGTTGAATCAACGCTTGCTTGGATACGGAAACCGAGGAATGTTGCTTGCCTCCCCGTTCAATGTGCCCACGCAAACTCTGACCGCAATATGGGCGCATGGAAACGTCAATGGCGTTGATTGGCAGCCTTTACTAAACAGGCGAAAGAAAAAGTAACCACCCGGCAAACGCCCAGCCACGATTGGTTTGCTATCCGGCGGCGAAAAAGCCCTAACCGCAGTCGCCCTGATTGTCGCGATCTTCCAACTCAACCCCGCACCGTTTTGCTTATTGGATGAAGTCGATGCGCCACTAGATGAAGCCAACGTCGGCCGCTTCAGCAAGCTGGTCGAAGAAATGAGCCAAACCGTGCAATTTATTTTTGTCAGCCACAACAAAGTCACCATGGAACACGCCCGCCAATTAGCCGGTGTGACCATGCGCGAACCGGGCGTGTCGCGCTTGGTGAGTGTTGATTTGGCGGAAGCGGCGAAGTTGGTGGGGGCGGCTTAGGTTTTTCGTTTAGGCTTTTTAGGCCAAGTGCGGGCAGCTTTTGCTAGCGGGCGGCGGCGGGTTTGCTCGGGCAATTTCAGCAAACGCTTTTCAATGCCGTCGTAAAACACCTCCGCCGTGATACGGATTTCCGGCGCGATATTCTGCAGCGCCCGGCGATCTCCGATTTGCAGCACGTATATATACACTGGATGAGTTTTTAGGCGCTTTCACACCCATCACTATCCAGAACCTGCAATTTTCTTAAATAAGCATTCTTCGGCCTTCATCGGCCGTTGTTCGGTAACTAACTTCGCCACAGATCGTCGAGTACCTCATCCTTGAGGGCTAACTTTTGCCTTGCATAAATGCTTCAATGGCATCCGCCGCGCGCGGCACAGCACTGGTTAACAGCTGTGGGCCGGTGGCGGTAATCACCACTTCATCTTCAATGCGCACCGCCAAACCGCGCAGCGCTTTCGGTGCGCGCGCATCTAAACTGTCGATGTAAATACCGGGCTCCACCGTCAACACCATGCCGGGCTCCAAAATTCTGGAGCTACCCTCGATGTGGTAATCACCGACGTCGTGCACGTCTAAACCCAGCCAATGCCCAGTTTTGTGCGGGAAATAGGTTTTGTAGCTGTTCGCTGCAAGCGCTTTGTCCAGGCTGCCTTTCAGCAGCTTCAGCGCAATCAAACCGCGCACGATCTCGCGCAGCGCGGCGTCGTGAATCGCCCGCCAACTGTTGCCCGGTTTGGCGGCGGCAATGCCGGCCTCTTGCGCGCTCAAAACCACTTCATACAAGTCCCGCTGCGCTGGACTAAAACGCCCTGAAATTGGCATGGTTCGGGTGATATCTGAGGCATAGCAGGCGATTTCACAGCCGGCATCAATCAGTAGCAAATCCCCCGCTTGCAGCGGGCTTTTACCACCGCGATAGTGCAAAGTGCAGGCGTTCTTTCCGGCCGCCACCGTGGGTTCGTAGGCGGCGGCGGCATTGTGCGAGCGAAACACATAAAGCAATTCAGCCTCGATTTGATTTTCACTCAACCCTGGGCGCACCGCGCGCATCACGCGCTGATGCGCTAGCGCTGAAATTGCGACCGCATCGCGCATGAGTTTAAGTTCGCCCTTGCTTTTAAATAGTCGTAAGTCACCTAATAAATGCCCGAGCGCGATAATGCTTTCCGGCGGGCGCGCACCGAGCGGCTTTTGACTGCGCAAACGATTGATCCAACTCAATACTTTTAAGTCGAACTCCGCGTCGCGACCGAAGTGGTAATACACCCGCGCACGGCCATCCATTAAGTTCGGCAAAATATCGTCGATATCTTCAATCGGAAAGGCATCGTCCACGCCTAAGCTTGCGGGCGCGCGCTCAGGCCCCAGCATCTCGCCGTCCCAACGTTCGCGCTCAGCACTGCGTTCGCGACAAAATAAAATGCTTTGCGCCGCCGCCCGCCCGGGGATCAACACCAGCACCGCGTCAGGCTCATCGAAGCCGGTCAAATAGGCCAAATCGCTATCCTGGCGATAGGCGTAAAACGCATCGACACTGCGCATGCGCGCCGGTGCGGCGGGCACAATAATAACTGCGGGGCCGCGCGCTAAGCTCATCAGTAGCTTGCGTCGGCGTTGAAACTCGGCGCGGCTGATGCTCAAAGTGGCGCCAATATTTGGTTCAACAATGCTGCTAATCGCGCCCCTGCCAAAGCCACGCGCAACTGCGCACGCGGCCGCATTTGATCTAAATAGGCGCGGCTAATCAGATGCTTCGCTGGATAAAAATCGACTGCCTGCACGATTCGGCAGCTCTCGCGTGCAATCGCCACCACATCGGTTTCGCGACTCAATTTAGCCGGCGGTTTGAGCGCGATGATGTGCGCTGCTTCAGCGCCTGGGCCAAACCCCGGCTCATCAAAAATCAAACTATCCCAAAGCACATGCAAGTTCGCCCCAGTGCGCGTCGATTCAATCGCAAGATTGCGATTGGGTTGTGGCGTCGCCAGTTTAGGTTCGGCTTGGCGGGCTAAATTAATTTGAAAATCATTACCGCCTTTGTCTAGGGCATAGCCCACATGCAGCGGTTGATGTAAGTCTCCGAACAAATGCACAACAAAGCCCAGCGCCTGGGCACGCTGCGCTGCGGGCAGTGCGCGGTTGCGCAAAATACCAATTTGGCGCTGCAATTGCGGCACCAAACAATTGCCATCCGGGCAAGCCGTTGCCACCGGCACATCGCAGCGGTCTTTTAAGAAATTGATGTAATGCCAGCGCGCCGTCGTTTTTGCCAGCTCGCTTGCATTCGGATCATCACGCAGCTCGTCCGGCCAGGTGCTTAAAGCGCTCAAGCTCGAGCGCGGCGCTACTTTGAGCAAGGCATCCACTTGCGCTTTAGCGCCTGGGTTCAAGCCGCGTTGCGCAATCGCGGCGATGGTGCGGTGACCGAAACTGCCAAAAGCAAGCGCTTGCGCTGCCGACAAGATCATCGCGCATACGAAAAGCGGCGCAAATCGCCGCGCATGACTGAAATTTTTAATTTGCATGGCCAGATTCTAACGCGGCTTTATCACGCTGCAACAATAGCCGCGCTGATCAGCAAAAACGCACATGGCATCGCACGCAATTTTATTTTTCATGCGCTGTGATTTTTCATCCGCAGCGCGCGAATCACTTTGCAACTGTCACTCCGCCGCCCGAGCAAAGCTAAAATGGACAATGCGGTGGCAGATTTCCTGATCCGCAACGCGTTGATCCCAGGTGCGGCGTGCTTATTGGCAATACCGACGACTTTGGCGCTGTATTTTTAGCCACATTGGCTGATGTGGTTTGGCGTACCGACGCCAGATCAATCGCTGTATCCCAACCTTGCGGCATCGCTCAGCTGTGGCGGTGGCTTTTTATTTGGCTGGCTGTTGCAGCGCCAAATACCGGCGCTGACGGTTTTGCAGCAAAACTGGCGGCGCAATTTCGCTATTGCAATCGCTAGCAGCGTTTTTTGCCTCCACCATGCGGGGCTAACACCTGCGTTTGACGCTGCGGCACACACATACAGCACGTTGGGCTTTGCCTACAGTTACTGCATCGGTGCGTGGCGCTGGACATTTACGATCATCGGTTTGAGCATGCGACTTTTTTCCGGCGCCTCAGTCGTGCGGCGCTACATTAGCGACGCCTCTTACTGGATTCAAAGTTTGCGGGATAGCCTGTTCGGCGAGACTCATATGCCGTGTCGCCTGTTCGGCGAGACTCATCTGCCGTGTCGCCTGTTCGGCGAGACTCATCTGCCGTGTCGCCTGTTCGGCGAGACTC
>JANNYO010000410.1:0-8701 GCA_031410115.1 Rhodanobacteraceae bacterium
TGAGCGCCGTCAGCACCTGTTCGCGATCACGTGTCAGCTTTGCCGGGTCTAAAATCACCACGTCAAACGCCTCGCCATTCAGCGCGCTATCGCGCAGCCACGGGAAAATATCCGCCTGCACAAAACGCACTTTTGCATTATTCATACGCGCGTTTTGCTCAGCGGTTTCCAGTACCGTCTCGTCGATATCAACCGCAACCACCTCTTCGGCTTGCCCCAATGCTTTCGCATAAATCGCAAAACCACCCGAGTTGCAGCATAAATCCAGCACGCGCTTACCCTGGCAAAACGCCGCAAGCAATCTGCGGGATTCGCGCTGGTCTGCAAAAAAGCCGGTCTTGTGTCCGGTGCCGGGTGCGGCATGAAATTTCAGGCCATGCTCGACGATTACCACCGGCGGCGGTGGCGCTGGCATCTGACAATCGAAAGATTCTTGCTTGCCGACGTGCTCTTCGGCGAACCAAAAATGCGTCGCACCTGGATAGAATTCTTCCAGCGCTTTACGAATCACATCACGCTGACGCCACATGCCGGCAGAAAAATATTCCAACACCAACGTATTGCCAAAGCGGTCAATAATCAGGCCGGACAAATCGTCGCCCTCGGAATGCACCAATCGGTAGGCATCCGTCACTGCGTCGAGCTTGAGTACGTCGCGGCGCAAAGACACCGCTTCGCGCAGTTTGCGTGCGAAGTACTCGGCATCAATCAACTCATGCGGATTGGTCGTCAGCACGCGCAGCGCAATGCGCGAATGGCCGTTGTAAAAACCACGGCCGACCCAGCTGTCGGTGGCATCGATAATATCAACCACAGTGCCCGAGCGCGGCTTGACGACAGGCTTGTCCACCATTTTTTGAAACACCCACGGGTGATTCGAGCGCCGCTCGATTTTCATCCGCACCACAATCGCATCGTCAGCCGGCGTGTAGTCTATTTTGGGCCGCGCTTGACGCACATATTCCGTGCGCTCGACCGCGACCAGATTGCCATCTTCGTCCCGGACGCTGGCGGGGACGCTGGCGGCTTCGGCGCGATTGTGACCAGTGCTCGCGAAGCGCGGCGGCGCTGAGCCTAATTTGCCGCCGCCATATCCAGTTTTCGCGAATGCTGGCCGCGCAGCCGCACTGCCACTAATTGGGCGATTTGGAAAACCACGTTTGGCAGCCGAATTTGATCCCGGCTTTGAACCAGGCTTTGAACCTGGGCGATTACGACGATCCGGCTTTGGCCCGGAAAATTTACCACCACTGCCCGGCGGCTTGGCGCTGCGCGGGCGCTCAGATTGGTCGTCGCGATCATTTGGCATGGCTACCGCCGCAGGCAAAAAGAGGCGAAAGTCTAATTTGCCGAGTCTGAACTGATGCAGCCGCTTTGACGCCTTTAAATTAAGTTCGTTTCAGCTTCGCAATTCATCCGCCCTTGGCGGATTGCTACGCTTTGTAGAAACTTCGTTTCAGCTTCGCAATTTATCCGCCCTTGGCGGATTGCTACGCTAACTAATTACAAATCTTCCAGGTTTCCCGCGCCGCCGGCTTTTGCCTGGGCCACGGTAATTTTTGGCACGCGCATGGTGGAAATCATGCTGGTAGTCACTTTCAGGTTACCTGCGACGACGTTACCGGACTCCATAAAGCCCTCATTGCCATCGAAGTCCAGGCACAAACCGCCCGCCTCGCGCACCAGCAGAATGCCTGCTGCCATATCCCAAGGCTTCAGGCCGAACTCAAAAAAACCGTCCAAACGTCCACAGGCAACAAAAGCCAGATCAAGCGCTGCACTGCCAAAACGCCGCAAATCTTCCGCCTGCACTAACAGCTGTTTAATCATGCGCAGTTGCGTGGGCAGTCGCGCGCGCTGACGCGGGGAAAATCCAGTGCCAATCAAAGCGCCATTGACGCTGGTTTTATTGCCGACACGAATCCGCTTGTCATTCAAAAACGCGCCCGAACCTTTGTGCGCGGTAAACAACTCCTCACTCATTGGGTTGTACACCACACCCGCAATGGGCACGCCCGCTTCGACTAGCGCGATTGAAATTGAAAAAAACGGCAGCCCGCGCAAAAAATTACTGGTGCCATCGAGTGGATCAACAATCCATTGAAACCGGCTTTTTAGGTTACCCACTTGGCCGGATTCTTCCGCCAAAATGCCGTGATCAGGATAAGCGCGGCGCAATTCTTTAATAATTTCCGCTTCGGCCGCGCGATCAACGTCAGAGGCAAAATCGAAACGCTCTTTTTCCACCACTTGCAGGGAATCAAGTTTGCCGAGTGAGCGTAAAATCA
This sequence comes from Rhodanobacteraceae bacterium, assembly GCA_031410115.1. Taxonomy (GTDB): domain Bacteria; phylum Pseudomonadota; class Gammaproteobacteria; order Xanthomonadales; family SZUA-5; genus JANNYA01. The sequence goes on from JANNYO010000410.1 coordinate 2,289, forward strand.
CCTTGCTGGCGTTGCGCGCCGCTTGGACCGCGATATTGACGACGGGTTTACGCATAAAGATCGCTTTCGGGACTATTGAGCCGCGCAGGGTAGCAAAGCATTACCCGCACGGACAGCTAAAGCCAATTCGGCGCTCAGCGCAGAGCAAGAACTTTTCTGCGCGGCCCAAGCGAAAGCACTCGCTGGCGCCCAGATCATCCTAGATCATCCGGTCGGCCGCCAATCACCCGCAACCCAGGGTCGCGCGCAATGGTGTATAGCTAACAGCTGCTGAAATTGCGCGCGGCTGATTTCGACCGCGCCACGGCGGCCCAAATGATCAGAACGAAGCTGGCAATCCAGATATGCAAAACCCATGCGTTTTAGGCCCAGCACCAGCGCAACCAGAGCTGCTTTGCTGGCGTTGCTGCGCTTGCCAAACATCGATTCACCGCAAAACACGGAACCAACAGCAACACCATAAATGCCGCCGATCAGTTCACTGCCATCGAAAATCTCAACGGAATGTGCGTGCTCAGCATGGTGCAGTTCGATGTAGGCCAGCTGCATTTGTGTGCTGAGCCACGTACCTGCGCCTGGATAGTTCGCGCGCGGCGCGGCGCATTCGACCAAAACGTTGGCAAAGCAGGTGTCAGAGCGCACCTGCCATTGCGCCGCGCGCAGGCTGCGTGCATCGCGCTTTGACAGCTGCAAATCATCGACATGCAAAACAAAACGCGGGTCGGGCGACCACCAAAGGATCGGCTCGCCCGCGTTAAACCACGGGAAAATGCCGTGCGCATAAGCCAAAAGTAATCGCTGCGCAGTCAGATCACCGCCCGCGCACAGTAGGCCATTGGGTTGTGCAAGCGCGCGCGAAATCTCTGGAAATTTGAGGTTCGAAGGGTCAGATGCTAGCCAAGGCAAACGCATGATTGTTCAACGCCAGCGCACTAACGCTGTAACGCTACGGGCCAAGGCTAGGGGCCATCGTCGGTGTTAGCAGCGCCAAACTGAGCCACGGAATGTAGGTAATCAGTAGCGTGCATATCAGCAAAATCAGAAAGAACGGCACGCAGGCACGCACTAAGCGGGTGATCGGCTGTTGGAAACGCATGCTGGCAATAAATAGGTTCATGCCCACCGGCGGAAGGAACAAACCGATTTGTAAATTGGCTATAAAAATAATGCCAAAATGTACCGGGTGAATGCCATAGCCGACCGCAATCGGCAGTAGCAGCGGCGTGAGAATAACGATTGCCGGAATGCCTTCCAGCAGCATGCCAAAAACCAATAGAAATACATTGAGAATCAGCAAAAAGGTTATTTTACTATCAATGTGTGTGCGCACTAAGGCGAACAACTTCGTGGGGATTTCTTGCGCGATAAAGACATCCGTCAGCGCCAGCGACATGCCCAAAATTGTCAAAATAGCGCCGACTAATATCATCGCGTCACGCAGCACGCGCGGCAGCTCGACGAATTTGAGTTCACGGCGCACCAGCACATAAACCACAAGCACATAAAGTGCGGTGACCGCAGCGATTTCGCTGGGCGCCACCTTGCCGCTTAAAATCCCCAGTGCCACCAGGATCGGCAGCGGCAGTTCCCAGGCAGAGTCTTTCATCGCTCCGGCAAATTCGCCAATGCGAAAACGTTGCAGCGGTGCGGACTTCGGCGCCTTTGCCACGGCATAGATTGAGAGCGCAAAAATCATCATCACGCCCGGCAAAATGCCCGCTAGAAACAACTGCTGCATCTCTACCGGCGGCGCATTTTCCAAACTCAGCTGCTGGGCGACGACACCATAAATAATCAGCGGCAGTGCCGGCGCAAACAGCATGCCTAAACTGCCCGAGGTGGTCAGCAAACCTAAACTAAATTTGTCGTCGTACATGCCATGGCGCAGGGCTGGCAGTAAAACCGAGCCTAACGCCACAATCGTGACGCCGGACGCGCCGGTCAGCACGGTGAAAATCGCGCACGCCAAAATCGCAACAATTGCCAAACCGCCGGGCATCCAGCCGACCGTGGCGTTTGCCAGGCGCACCAACCGCTTGGGCGCACCGCTTTCGCTTAAAATATAGCCAGCCAGGGTAAACAGCGGGATCGCAACCAGCATCGGCATTTCGGCAATGCGGTTAAAGTTGACGATTAAAATCGTCGGGTCAGAATCCGCATAAATCAGACCAAACACCGCAACAGCTGCAATCAAGGCGAAAAACGGCGTGCCGAATGCGGCCAGCAGCAACAGCGCAATTCCCAGCCAAATCATGCGCTTACGTCCAAGGCAGCGATCTCAGGGGAATGTTTATCCGTGCCACCAGTCGCGCGCGCCGCATTAACGGCATGCAGCAAAAAACGCAGCGCCATGCCGACAAACGCAATCGGAAAAATTGCCGCTACTATCCAGCCTGGAATCACGCTATTGCTGTCAGATGGGCTTTCACGCTCTAACAGCACATATTGATAGCCATAATAGGCAACGTAGCCAGCAACTAGGGCGGCAAAAATCAAAGCCAAAGTGCGCGCGATGCGTTTTCCGTTTGGCGATAACACGTGCACCAGCGCATCCATACCCAGATGTTTGTCCTCACGCGCTGCGGTTAAGGCACCCAACATTGCCAGCCAAAGCACGGTGGACTTCAACACTGAGTCAGCCCATGGAATTCCGCCGTCGGGCAAAAACTGCGCAACGATGTGCCAGCGCGCGGCGATTTGCAGGCCAGCAAGACCGACCAACAGCAGCGCCAAGCCAGCTAAAATGCCGTCCTCAAGCTGGTGCAGCCGTTTTTGCACGCGCTATTTCGCGCCCGAAGCAGCGGCAGGTTGCGCGCGAAATTCCGCGCGTGCCGCAAGCACTGCGGCTAAAATTTCTGCGCTAAACGCCTTTTTTTCCGTCATCTCAGCCAAGCTTTTGATGCCAATTTCTTGCCATGCCTTGAGCTGCTCAGGCGATGGTTTGGACGCTTGAATGCCCTGCTTCAAAAGCGCCGCGCGTGCCGCAGCATCATCAAAATTGACCACGTTATAACGGGCAAAAGCCTTGCCAACTTCGGCATTTACAATCACTTGATCTGCTGCTTCGATTTTGTCGAACGCGCGCTTGTCGAACGCCAGGGAACCAGTGGTCATCGCCAAAGGCACGTCAGCCATGAATTTCAACTTGGTGTGCCATTGAAAGCCGATGATTAACGGCAATGGCCCGCCGACCGTTTCCACCAAACCGGTTTGCAGGCTTGGATAAACATCTGCGATCGCAAGCTTAACGACCGACGCACCAGTGTAGCGAAAGCCCACTTCGGCGACCGGATCACCTGCGGGCGCCCAGACTTTCGTTGCGCGCAAATCTTCAATGCTGGTTAGGGGTTTTGAGCTCAATAAATACGCATAGCCACCGCTGCAAAAGCCTGGCACCACCATGCCGCCTTTGGCATAGCTTGCTTGCACCAAGGGCAAAGTCTTGCCCAGCACGTAGTTGAACTCTTCTTTGGAGGCAAACATAAACGGCATGCCAAACAGCGAGCCATCGTTACTGACGCTGGACAATTCGGCAGCGGAAAACGCCCCGCCCTGCAGTTGCCCGAGCTTAATTTTGCGCAGCACGGTCGCCGCGTCCGTACCCATCACCCCGCCTGGAAAAAACTTAAACTCCACCCGGCCTGCGGTCTGGGTTTTGATTGCGTCACCGGCGGCACGCATTTCTTTCAGATACTGCCCTTCAGGGGCGACGGTCGCGATTTTTAGCTGCAATGCCATCGCAGGCAGGGAAACACTGTGTAAAACAAACGCCAAAATTGCTGCCGACATCGATCCGCGAAACATTTAAATTCCTAATTACCACGAGTTTTTACCACCCGCGAACAATAGCGAAGCGCAGCCAATTGCTCTAGCAAGCACCGCGTGACCATTCATTTTGGCTAAAGCGCTGGCTGCACCAAAATTTAGCCTCAATAACGCCGCATCAAACCAACCAGTACGCCCTGGATTTCGACCTGATCTGGCCGGTAGCGCTGGGTTTGGAAGCGCGCATTTTCAGGATGCAGCAGCACCGCACCCGGCAATTGCTCGATGCGCTTGAGCGTGGTTTCGTCGCCATTGATGAGTGCGACGACAATCTCGTTATTGCGCGCCGTGCCGCGTTTTTCCACCAGCACGACGTCACCGTCTAAAATTCCGGCGTCCAACATTGAATCACCACGCACCCGCAGGGCATAGGTATCACCCCGGCCCAGCAGCTCGGGCGGCACATAAATACGCTCAAAACTCGTGACCGCGTCGATCGGCGCGCCTGCGGCAATTCGCCCTAAAAGAGGCACCGCAACCGCACGTGGTGCGGGGGCTGCTTGGGCGAGTCGAACGCCGCGCTGCTTACCGCCCAAATCACTGACGAAGCCCGCTTCAACCAAGGCACGAATGTGCTTGTGCAACGACCCCCTGGAGGTCAATCCCAACTCGACACATAGCTCATCCAAACACGGTGGGGATAAACCTTTGGCTTCACGTTTGCGCAAATGCGCGAGAACTTGGCGCTGACTTGCAGTCAGGCCTTTTTCTGTCGGGGCGTCGCTGGTTGCGGACTTTGCCTCTGGTTTTGCACGTGCTGAGGATGTCGTCGTCATGGTGGCATGAAAGAACGAAAGGAGAACGAAGCTTAAACTAGGGTTTAAGACATGTCGAGCGTTGGCAGACCTTTGCGCGGCTAGCAACACCGGAGTAGAGTTCCGCGCACTAACTTGGAGCTGACGATGCGTACTTTACCAACACTTGTTTTGCCGTGTCGCCTTCCGGCGAGACTTATCCTAACGCTGCTCATCGCGTTCGCAAGCCCGCTCATGGCCGAGCGAATTTTTCTCGGCAATCTGGATGCTGCGCAAGAAAATCCGCCGAATGCCTCAACCGCCACCGGATTCGGGCGCGTGACACTTAATGATCTAGAAGACCAGATTACGGTTTCGGTTTACTACTCGGGGCTGTCCTCCAATGTCACGGTTGGGCATATCCACGGGTCCGCGCTGCCAGGTGCAAACGCTGGCGTTCTGTTTAATTTGGCGCCCGCAACCGGGGTAACCAGCGGCAGCGTGGTGAACAAAACGTTCACGCCCAACGCCGCACAGGTCGCTGATCTTAAAGCCGGTTTGTTCTATTTTAATATTCACACCGCCAACAATGGCGGCGGCGAAATTCGCGGTCAGATCCTGCCCGCCGAACCTTTCACGGCAACGATTAATGCGAAGCAAGAGTTACCAACAAACAGCTCAACCGGCACCGGCCGGGCGGTGGTGTCGATCAACAGCTTACAAACTCAAGCCTTAGTCAGCGTGCAGTGGACGGGCGTTTCCGGGCCTTTGACCCTCGGGCATGTGCACAGCAATGTGTTTGGCAGCAATGGTTCGGTGATCTGTAATTTATCGCCGCCAGCGCTGGTAACCGGCAGCGTGGTTGATTTTTTATGCACCTTTAGTCCGGCCCAAATCACTACTTTGAAACGCAGTGGATTGTACGTTAACTTACATACCGCTGCCAACCCGGGCGGCGAAATTCGCGGGCAAATCTTGCCGCCGAACGCCCTAGTTGGTGAACTCAATGCGGCGCAAGAAACCACGCCAAACACCAGTACCGCAATTGGTTTTGGCGTCGTCGAAATTAATGAATCGACCAACGTTGCGAACGTCAATTTAAGTTGGAAAGGCTTGTCTGGCCCGGCCACCATGGGCCATATCCATTCCGGTGCGGTGGGCGTTGCCGGCCCGGTGATCTGCAATCTTTCCCCGTCCGCAGTTGCCGCCGGCAGCGTTGATGATGCCGCCTGCACTTTTAACGCAGCGCAAGTCGCGCTGATTAAAGGCGGCGATAGCTATTTCAATATTCATACAGCCGCCAATCCAAGCGGCGAAATTCGCGGTCAAATCAATCTGCTACCTAACTTTCGGGACGGTTTTGAAGACATTGTTCCGGTGCCGCTGGCAAACGACGCAACGGCGGAAAAATAGTCTTTGAGAATGTGGCTGGGCGCATGGGCTCAGCCACTTAACCGCAAACCCAGCGAGGTTAACGCGGCAACTGCTGACGAAAAACGGGCCTCACCGTATCGGCAAATCCCAACCGACGATATAATTTTTGCGCGGCTAGATTGTCAGGCGTGGTTTCCATGCTCATTAAAATACCGCCGCGCTGATGCAACAGATCGCGCAGCGCCAATATGGCCGCGCTTGCCACACCCCGGCCGCGCCAAACCGGCAGCACGTAAATCTCGTCCAGCTCGGCGGCCAAGCCGCCATACTCAATGCTCCAGCTGTCCATCATCAGGGCATAGCCCGCACGCTCGCCGTTCGCACACAGCCACCAGGCACTGCCGCGATTTTGCTGCAGCGCGCTGCTCAGCGCTTGAGTAAAGCGCGCTGCATCGAAGTTAATTTCGTCTTCTAAATAAT
>JANNYO010000411.1:0-4295 GCA_031410115.1 Rhodanobacteraceae bacterium
CGCACATGATGCGCTCGAAGCAAAAGAAACTTCGCTTCGGGCTGACTTCGTTGATCGCCAAAAGAAAGCAGCAAATTTAGGGCCGCTCAAAGAACAGTTAGTCACGATGAACGCGATGCTTGAGCAAATGCTTAAACAGCTGCCCAGCAAGACGCAGTTGGCGGATTTGCTGGTCAACGTATCCGAGCAGGCACTGGCTGCCGGTATTCAAGTCCGCCTTTTCCAACCGCAAACGGAATCGGTCAAAGAATTTTATGCCGAAAGACCGATTCTTCTGCGCATGGTCGGCAACTACAATCAATTTGGCCATTTTGTAAGCGGGGTCGCGACTCTACCGCGCGTCGTTATTTTGACGATGCACGATATTGCAATTACACCAGCGGTACTGCAGCCAGGAATTGCTCCGGGTTCGCTCGTTCTTGAGGGAACAGTGAAAACATATCGTTATCTCGATGAGGATGAAGCAGCTGCGCAAGCTTCGGCCGAAGCGCTCGCGAATGCGCCCGCCGGTACACCGCCAGCCGCTGCGCCAGTGCGATAGGAGAGTATTTGTGGCAAATAAAACGCTAATTTTAAAAGCATTAAGATGTCTAAGCATCGGCCTGGCGATAAGCGCTTGTACCAAACCGCAGTCGGATGTTGAAAGTTTCGTCGCGAAAACGCTGTTAACCGAACCGCCGATACTTGAACCAATTCCTGCGATCAAAATATTTCCGATTCGCGAATATCCGGTTGGTGGGCTTCGAGATCCGTTTGCAACCGATGACGAGTCGCTGACACAAGAGCAGCAGGTGCAAGTAGCGGCAGATGACCCTGATTGCCCAGATCTGACTAGAATCCCAGAAGAACTCGAAGGTTCACCGCTAGATTCACTCGATATGGTCGGAACGATGGGCCAGGGCACGAATTACTACGGTTTAGTGAAGGACCCAGAAGGCATCGTGCATCGGGTTCAAGTTAATAATTATATGGGTCAGAATTACGGCCAAATTTTGTCTATCGCGGAAGACAAAATTGAATTGGAAGAGCGCGTAAAAGACGGCAGCGGCTGCGAACGTAGATCGCAATCCATTTCCCTCGATGACAATAACTAAGGTAGGGCTTGAGATGACTCGGCAACAACGGATTGCGACTATGACAACTGGAAAAATCCAAAGCACGCGCCGACCGCTATTCTTCGGTCTAGCGTTTGGTTTATTGCTCAGCTCTGAGCTTATCGCTGGCAGCATCCAAGGGATTGGCTTTACGCCACTTCCGGGTGGTGAGGTTGAAGTTGCGATAAAGCTAGATGGCCCTGCTGACCCGCAAATTTTCTCTACCGAAAATCCTGCGCGGATTGCATTAGATTTTGCTGACACTAAGCTCGCAGTGAAGAACCGTGCGGTGAATGTCGGCACGGGCGCGACTAAAACAATTACCGCAGTCGAAGCGGGAAATCGATCCAGAATTGTGATTGATTTGTTTCGGGCCTCCGGTTACGAAACTCGGATGGACGGCAATACCTTAGTTGTCCGGGTTAGCAACGGTTTTTCCGGCGAAACCGCATCGAACGGTCGGGCGATTGCTAACTCTCCAGCGGGGATTCAGCTAGCTTCTGCTGCATCAGCTTTGCAGGTAAAAAATGTTGACTTTCGCCGTGGAAAACAGGGTGAAGGTCGAATTTTAATTGACTTTACCGGTGATGGCGCAAATGCAGATTTGAAAACTGAAGGCGGTAAACTGGTTGTTGATGTCTACAACGCAAAGTTAGGCACCGGCGTCGCGCAACGGATGGACGTTATCGATTTTGCCACGCCCGTGCAGTCCGTAGATGTTAAGCCGCGTAGCAACGGTGCGCGCATTGAGATCGGCGCAATCGGGGAATACGACCAGCTAGCCTACCAAGCGGGCAACCAGTTCGTTGTGGAAATATCACCGAAACGAGTTGCGGCAGATGCAAAGAAAAAAGCGAATGAACCGCCAGTTTACGCAGGAGCACGTGCGACTTACAACTTTCAAGATATCCCGGTTCGGTCTGTTTTGCAGCTCATCGCTGATGTGTCGGACTTGAATATTGTTGTCGCAGATACTGTTCAAGGTAATGTCACGGTTCGAATGATTAACGTGCCGTGGGACCAGGCACTCGACATCGTTTTGCAATCGAAAGGACTGGATAAGCGTCGTAATGGCAACATTATTTATATTGCGCCAACTGACGAAATCGCTAAACGTGAGCAGGCTTTGGAAGATGCACGCCTTGCGCTCGAAGATCGGCAGTCGCTCATTACTGACTTCATTCCAATCAGCTATGGTAAAGCGGAAGACATTGCTAAATTGCTGACTGAAGACAGCTTGAGCGGTCAGAGTGGGCAGCAAGATCAAAAAGGTAAGGAACAAGGCTTCCTGTCCAAGCGCGGTAGTTTGTCGTTTGATCAGCGCACAAATACTTTATTGATCGTTGATATACCTTCCAAAGTTGCTTCGATACGAGAACTGGTCGGTCGCTTAGATAAGCCAGTCCAACAGGTGCTTATCGAATCGCGTATTGTGGTAGCAAACGATAACTATTCGAAAGAACTTGGGGTTCGTTTTGGACTGTCTGGTGCATCGGAAGATCGCAATGGCAATGTTTTGAGCGTCGGCGGCACTTTGGGCGCAACTGACACCATGAGTAATTTGGCGCTTGGAAATCGATTAAACCGAGCGAATTCGGCCCTGCCAGTTGGACTAAACGGTGCACAAGGTGGAGGTATTTTGGTGCCCCAGCTCAATGATCGATTGGGCGTGAATTTGCCAGTTCTGAGTCCCGCCGGGTCATTTGGCTTCACGGTGCTTGGAAATGACTACTTGCTCGATTTAGAGCTTTCTGCCCTAGAGAATGAAGGCCGCGGGGAAATTATTTCCAGTCCACGCGTCATTACGGCAAGCCAGCGCGAAGCAACGATTCGACAAGGTAACGAGCTGCCATATACGGTTCAGGTCGTGGATGCGCAAACGGGTGCAACCACGACTTCGGTGCAATTTAAGCCTGTAGTGTTGGAATTGAAAGTTACGCCGACGATTTCGCCAGATCAACGTATTTTTATGAACTTAGAAGTGAAGCAAGATACGGTCGCTAGTTTTGCGGTACAAGGTCAACCTGCAATCAACACCCGCAATATCAACACGGCGGTACTTGTTGACAATGGTCAAACGGTTGTACTTGGTGGAATTTTAGAGCGCACATCACGCGACGACAAAACTCAGGTACCGCTTTTAGGCGACCTGCCAGGTGTCGGAACTTTGTTTAGGAAAAAGACGCGACGCGATTCGCGCGCGGAGCTGCTGATCTTCGTTACCCCGAAAATCTTGCAAGACAGCTTGCGCTAACGTCATTGAAAATTGGAGCAAAATATTATGGTTAACATGACTAAATTGGCCGCAGGTATTGTTACGTTCGCGGTGTTGGCGGGGTGCGGCGGCGGTTCCACAACAGGTAACGATGATACGCCAGCATTCGGGCGTGCCGATCCAAAAATTGAATTCTTCCCTCAAAAGCCGAGTCTGCTTTCGAATCGCGGAGGTTTCCCGATTGACCTCCAGGCGCCATACTTTACTCAAGCTAACTTTAAAATCACTGACGATAATGGTTTTCCAGCCCCTGGAACTACGATCGTCGATTTGCAAATATCGAACGGCAATGTTTTGAGCCTTGAGCAAGGTAACCCCTTTGCAATTCGAGGTTGCACCGGAACTGCGTCCAGTATAGTTACTTACTTCTTTGCGGCCGGCGCTGTCGCAGGAACTGCTCAGATTACGGCTTCAGTAACCGCGCCATTGAAGTCTGGAAAGATTGACCCTGTGACGGGTATTTGCACTACGGAATTTCAAACTGGGGCACGAGATGTCGCACGACAGTTCAATTATGTTGTTAACCCCGGTCCGGAACCATTTGTTCGGCTAATCGCCGCTGCGGCACGCACTACGCTTCCGGTGAATACTTTTGATGTAGCGGCAACTCCCGGTTCGCCGTTTTTAACCTCTGTGGAAGTTACTCAAAAGACCGCGTTTGGCGCATTGGTAAATGGTGGGGAAGTTTCCGTTACTGTCGCTCGTCCAGACATCATCCAATTATCGCTAGCTGACAATCCTGCAACGCCACTCGTCAATGAACTTGCTTCTTTGTCATCCTCGGTAAGACCAACGCTGGTCGCCGGGAAGGCGTTGTTTTATGTGCATTCGCGTCAGCGTGCGGGTGCTGCGGTGGTTAACATTATCGGCAGCGAGGGCGGTTCGAGTTTCGGTATCGATCTGAATGTTTCTGTAGGCTCTACCAT
>JANNYO010000412.1:0-1725 GCA_031410115.1 Rhodanobacteraceae bacterium
GCGCCGCCGATCTCGGCATCAGCCAGGAAGAAATCGCCAGCACTTTAGACACCATGTTGGGCTCCAGACGCGTTGGCACCTTCGTCAAAGATGGCGAAGAATATGATGTGGTTTTGCAAGCCGAACGCGACGCACGCAAGAGCGCCACGGATGCAACGAATTTGTTTTTGCGACCCACGGCTAGAGCCGGATTGGCCGCACCCGCACTGGTGCCACTATCGAGTGTGCTGACGTTAAGTGAACGCGCCGAGGCGTCAAATTTGAATCGTTTTAACCGGCTGCGGGCGCTGACGATTTCCGCGCGCTTGGCCCCAGGGGCGACGCTTGGGCCTGCACTTGATGCGGTGGAAGCCGCAGCGAAGCGCGTTTTGCCCGCGCAAGCGCGCTTTGATTACAAAGGCGATTCGCGCGAGTTCAAGCAATCTGGCGGTGCGGTGTTTTTCACTTTCGCGCTGGCGCTGCTGGTGGTGTATCTGGTGCTCGCCGGGCAGTTTGAAAGCTTTCTGCACCCGGCAGTAATCATGCTAACCGTGCCCTTGGCACTGGCAGGCGCGATGTTTGGCCTGTGGCTATTGGGGTCAAGCCTCAATTTGTACAGCCAAATCGGCATGGTGATGTTGGTGGGTTTAGCCGCCAAAAACGGCATTTTGATTGTGGAGTTTGCCAACCAATTGCGCGACGCCGGTGCCAGCGTGCTCGATGCGACAATTGAGGCTGCGGTGGTGCGTATGCGGCCTATTTTAATGACCAGCGTCGCCACCGTCGCAGGTGCCCTGCCACTGGTATTCGCGCACGGCGCGGGCGCACAAAGCCGCTACACGATTGGCGTGGTGATTGTTTTTGGCGTCAGCGTTTCGACGCTACTGGCGCTGTTTGTGGTGCCAACGCTGTATGCCAGAGTGGCTGGCTGGACGCGCTCACCGGGGGCACGTGCGAAGGAAATTGCGGCGGCGGAGCAGCCATTGCTTGAGAGTTGAAACCGACAGTTTGGGGGCGGAATCGACTTTATTGTGCATCAGATAAGTTTCGGCCGAAGGCGACTCAATAAAAAGAGCCCGCGCTCGCGGTCAGGGTAAAACTTGACTAGAACCACGCAAAAAAGCCATCCTCGCTGAGTCAAATGCAAATAATCATTGGGCAATTGACAAATACTTTGAATTTTTACCTAAACACGGAAGGTTTAAATGAATCTCGCTTCTCGCTTCTCGCTTCTCGCTTCTCGCTTCTCGCGCTAATCGCGCTGGGCTTTCTTATCCACACGCCGTTGGCTTTTTCGCAGTCTTGGGGTGGCTGGACATTGCAGTGCTACACCGGAACTTCTACCGGATATGGCTACAACCCGCAAAACACGCCCAATCCCTCGCCACAACAACAAGCCAACACCTCTTGTATTTACGTACCCGCCGGCGGCGGCGGTGGCTACGGAGGTTCTGGTGGTACAGGCGGGAGTGGCGGTTCTGGTAGTTCAGGCGGCACGGGACCGGTTGCCACCGGATTGCCACCTGGTTCAACTGGAACAGTGCGCACTACCGAGAGCTGCTCCGCACCGATTAGTGTGTTTCGGCAAGCTGCTCGTGATGGCGCCGCCGCAGCGCTCGGTCGCGAACCGGCGGATGGCGATAGTATTCGGGTGTATTCAGACGCCACAGACTCCCCAGGTCGCTCACGTACCTTCACGAAAGCAAATGGTGGGCAGTATCTTCCAACAGGCAGCAGTACTGATGG
>JANNYO010000413.1:0-4151 GCA_031410115.1 Rhodanobacteraceae bacterium
CGCGTCCCAGCAGCCGATTCCTGCTAGGCGTTGGGTTTCCTCGAAAAACTCGGCGGCACGCTTAAGCTGGGTGATGTCGGAAAAAATCGTCATTACCTGAAACGGCTTGGCCTGCGTGAGGCGAATGCCGTCTTGGAAATCTTGTGTGCGAAATTGCGGCGTGACTGAAATCGACAGCCAGCTAAACTTTTGCGTTTTCAGATTTAACACCCCAACAACCCGGCTGTCGCAGGCTTCGCCATATCGGGCAGCGCGCGCAATCGGTTCGTCTTCAGGCGCAATCGGTGCGGCATTGGTGTCAAAGATCTGGATGTGGTGTTCGGCTGTTGTTTCACGGCGCAAGTGCCCAGTGGCTTGGTTTGCCGCATCCGGCGTCCAATCCTCTGACATATCCAAAATGCGGCGTGCGACCGGGTTAATCGCCAACAATTTTTGGCTGCTGCTGTGAATCATGACGCCTTTGTCGATTGCAAAAAACAGCTCATTGAAACGCTGATCGCTTTCCGCAAGCGCCTTGCTGCGCGCGCTTTCATCGCTGATATCGCGTGCGATTGCCGCGATAAACCGGCGCGCGCCAACTTGAAACGCAATCGAGCGCACGCGCACGGGAATCATGCTGCCGTCGGCATGCTGATTGTAGGTGTCAGAAATTTCCGCACCACCATCGCCGATACGCTGCCACCAAAGTGCCATATGGTCATGTGCAAGTGTGGGGTTTAGCCCGGCTAGGCCAAGCTGCATCAGCGCCTCCCGCGAGTAGCCAAAAATACGCTCGGCTGCCGGATTGGCGTCAATGATTTCACCCGTATCAAGGTGCACGGTGATCGCATCGGGGCTTGCATGCAGCAAACCGTGGTGCAGATTTTCGTGGGTGGCGCCGATCTCGTGGATGCGCGCCAAAATCGCAGTTAAATTTGTTGTTGCAGCCTTGCGACGTATGCTGTCGACGATTTCATCATTGGCTTCAAGCGCTTGCAACGCCGCTTGCGCTTGGGTGCACAGCGCATTGAGATTTTCAGCGATATTCATGGGCTCGCCTTGACTGCGTTTGGTTGCACGAACGATTGGCTGCTGTAATAACGTGCAAGTGTTTCAATCTCAGCATCGGTCAAGGTGCCAACCATGGCTTGCATTGCTGAATTTTGCCGCGCACCCGACTGATAGGCACGCAACGCGCTTACCAAATACGGCGCATTTTGTCCGGCTAGATTTGGATAAATCGGTAGTGTGGATAGGCCATTTTCACCGTGACAACCCGAGCAAAGCCCAAGTTTTGTCGGTTTGCCCGTTGCATCGGTTGGTGCTGTTACCGTGCGCGCATAACTTGCAGGCGTCGGCGTGTCGGTGCAGCCGCCCAGCGCAAAGAGTGCAGCGACGGCAATCGTCAATCGCACGGCTAGCGCGTACCGAACACCACAATTGTTTTACCCGCAGCGGTGATTTTGCCGTCAATTTCTAACTGCTTAAGTACCCGCCCAACCATCTCGCGCGAACAGCCAACAATACGGCTAATTTCTTGGCGCGAGATGCGAATCTGCGAACCCTGCGGATGCGTCATTGCATCTGGTTCTTGGCACAAATCCACCAGGGTGCTGGCGATGCGGCTGGTGACGTCCATAAACGCTAAGCGCGACACTTTGCGGCTGGTATGCAACAAGCGCTTGGTCAGCTGCGTGCCGATCATAAACAAAATGCGGATCGCCTCTTCTTTCAGTGGGCCGTCAAACAGCTGAAACAAGCGTTCGTAGCTGATTTCTGCCAATTCCACCGGCGTGCGGGCGCGCACCAAGACTTCACGCCGCTCGGGCTCCATAAAAAGGCCCATTTCGCCGATAAATTCGCCGGCATTGACATAGGCCAAAATCAGCTCGCGACCTTCTTCATCTTCACTCATAACCGCAAGCGAGCCATCAATGACGTAATACAGCGTGTTGGCGACATCACCTGGACGAATGATCGGCGACTTATTCGGGTATTTGCGGCGATGGCATTCCAGCAGAAAACGCTCAATATGATGCGGCTGGGGTGCCAAAGGGCGCAATTCCGCCAGTTTTTTGATGGTCGCCTGTACGGTGTAGCGCAAGGTGCTTTTCGGCATGGTTTCAGAGTGCGACATGGTTCACAGTTTTATCGAGCGACAGTGCTGCTTTTTATCACGTTCGTCTGCGCTTTCGGTGAAGCAAGCGTTTTTAGCGCGGAATTTGTTTTGCGTTCAACGCGCGCATTCGTGTCAAGCACGCGCGCCAGAGCGCTCTATCCAACTGCGCCGAAACAGGAACAACCCAGCAATTTTCGTGCGCGCCATATTTCACCGCATCTTTTTCCGTCATTAGCACCGGCATTGACGCATCCGCTGCGGTCAAGCGCTGCCATATTAGCGCGCTCAAGACGCCGTGATCGCCAACGGGTATTGGCACCACATCCAGGCCAAAACCAGTCAGTGATTGATAAAAGCGCTGCGGGTTGCCAATACCGGCTAGGGCATAGATTTGTGCACCGCGAAACGCGCTCAAATCGCGGCGCTCGCCGGTTTTGCTGTTGACGGCAATCGCGCCTGTTAACGTCATAGCAAACGCCGCCGGATCCTCGAGATTGCGCGCGCCGTTGCAAACGCGCAGCGGATATCGCGCACACAAATCCTGCGGTAGTGGCTCGCGCAGTGGCCCGGCCGGTAACAGCTTCTGGTTGCCAAAGCGGCGCGCGCCGTCGATCACTAAAATTTCGGCGCAGCGGGGCAGGGTAGTCACTTGTAAACCGTCATCACAGATCAACACATCGCACTCAGCGCTCAGGGCACGCGCTGCGATCGTGCGATCACGACATACCGCAACCGCCACCCCAGTGCGCCGCGCGATCAGCAAGGCTTCGTCGCCACACAAGCGCCAGTCTTTATGCTCCGCGCGCACCACCAGGGCGATGTGGCGATCCCGATGTTTGCTGCCATAGCCCCGGCTAATCACGCCCGGTTTGAAACCGTCGCGCAGCGCTTGCTCGACCAGCCAAATCACGAGCGGCGTTTTGCCGCTGCCACCAACGGTTAAATTGCCGACAATGATGGTCGGTGGCAACGGCGCAGAAGTTTCCTGCACTGTGCGCTTTTTCAGCCACTGATCGAGCGCGCGCAGACCGCGATACGCCGGCACCATTGCCCGCAAAGCGAGCGCTGGTGTCGCGGTGGCGTACCACTGAGTGTTCAACCAGGCTTCAATTTTTGCACGCATTCGTCGGTTCAATAGTTTTTTGGCAAGGCACATAAAACACGATTTACACTCGATCTTTAGGGGCACAATGCGCTAGCGTTGCGACGGTAATAATCTATGACGAATCAAAATACGATGAGCCGCAAAATACAATGAGCCGCAAAATACGATGAGCCGCAAAATACGATGAGTCGCAAAATACAATGAGCCAAGCTAAATATGCCTCAATTGATGCGGTTGTGCCTGAGGCGGTGCAGGCATTGCTGCAGCAAGATAAAAAACTCAAAGTTTGGGTCAACAAAATCGGCGCGCTGGCGTTGCCCAAACGCCAGTCGTTTGAGTTAGTCGATGCCTTGGCGCGCTCGATTTTGTATCAGCAGCTGCACGGCAAAGCGGCTGACACGATTGTCAAACGCCTTGAGGCCTTGGCCTGCGAAAGCGTATTTAGCGCTGGCGCACTGGCGCGTTTGAGCACGGCGGAATATCGCTCGGTCGGCGTGTCGGGCAACAAAGCCAAAGCGCTGCACAGCTTGGCCGACGTGGCATTTAGCGGTGGCTTGCCAGGGCCACGTCAACTGATGAAATTCGACAACGACACCTTGATCAAGATGCTCACGCCCATTCACGGCATTGGTGCCTGGACGGTGCAGATGCTGCTGATTTTTCGCCTAGGCCGCCCAGATGTCTGGCCGATTGATGATTTTGGCGTGCGCAAAGGCGTGCAAATCGCGCACAAAATGGCGGTGATGCCGACACCGAAAGAAATGACGGCGATGGCCGAAAAGTTTTGGACGCCACACTTGTCCTTGGCGGCGCTGTATTTTTGGCGTATTGCCGATTTAAGTAAGCTTCCGGCAGTCAAGTCGACAGTCAAAGTCTCGCCGCAAGGCGACACGGAAAAAAGAGTCTCGCCGCAAGGCGACACGGAAAAAAGAGTCTCGCCGCAAGGCG
>JANNYO010000414.1:0-9375 GCA_031410115.1 Rhodanobacteraceae bacterium
AGGCTTTCCATTCAATTCAGAAAGTAGGGCAATTGCTGCACCCACGGCATCAAACGCACCTCGAGCTAGAATTCGCTCACGCTGAACCTCAATCTCAACGATTCCTAACGTCATCTGCGCTTGAGAGGCTATTTTAGCCACAATAGCTTGCGCCGCCGCCGCCACATCATTGCGCGCCGCTTGTGCGCCTTCAATATTGACGTACAGCGCGGCAAATTTTCCCTGCGTATTTAAATAGTCCCGCATGGCAAGTAAACACGTGGTTTTGCCGGTTTGACGTGGCGCGTGCAGCACGAAGTAACGCTGCTGCTCGATCAGCTCTTCAATCAGGTGCTGATCAATACGCACCAGGGGGTCCAGCTCATAGTGCAGGCTGGGGATATTTGGACCGGCGGTGTTGAAATGTTTTTCGATAGGTGCGGTTTTGGGTTCCGGCAATTTTGCATGGATTGGCATAACAGCTCCTGAGGCACTCTGGTGTGGCCCGACGCTCACAAAAGCGGCATGACCGACTCATTTTTCCGTGTCGCCTTGCGGCGAGACTCATCTGCCGTGTCCGCAAGCGGAGACTCCTTTCCGGCGACCGTGCTGCACTAGATTAACTGATCCAGGCTTAGGCTAGCTTTAATGCATTTATGTGGAAGTGGCGGGTAAAAACAACGGGTTAGCGAAACTCAACCCCGCATCACCTCAATCACGCGCCCACTCTCGGTCGTTAGCCGCTCACTACTCATGCGCTCAGGCCATTCTGGCGCGTTGTTGCGTTGGTCAAAAATCACCAGAAAACCTTCCGACAATGCATGGCGCACGAGGTAGCGTTCGAGTTGCTCAATGCCTTTAATTTGCGGGTTCGCCTGCTTATCGCGCCAGACTTTCACTTCAATTGCCATGCGGACATCACCGTGGATCACCAGTAAATCCATGCGCCCAGAACCGGCGGCATATTCACGCTCAATCCGGCCGGCACCGTTTACCACGCGCTGTAAATACGCCATCAGCACCAGTGTCGGCGCGGCTTCGTGATAGGGCACGGTTTTCATCATCGCTTCGCCGTGTTCGAGCCAAAACGCAAAAAAGTTGTCGAGGAATTGCTTGGGTTGGAGTTTGCCATCGCTACTTTGCCAGCTGGATTTGATCATGTCGTTCTGGAGCTGCGATTGCGTGTCGCAGGCCAGCACTCGTGGCAACACTTCGGCGTAGATGCCGTTTGCTGGCATCAACCCTTGTTCGCCGATTCGAATCAAACCTAGGTCGAGTAAATATTGCCGGTCAGCGTCGCCTGGGTTGATCAAGGTTCCAGTCAACATCGGCTCGATCACCGCGCGCACGCGGGGTTCTTTGAGCTTGTCTGTCAGTTGATCCAGGTGCGAATCATTGCGCAAGATCAGCGCTTCGCGCGCTGCGCGCATTTTCGCTTCGTCAATCACGATTGACCGATCCCGCTGTTCAATCGTTTTCCAAACCGCTTGTTCGGCCAGCGCATTCACCAACCACGGCTGCCCTTGAGTCGCGACCCAAGCCACTTCAATCGCCTCCGGGGTAAATTGCTGCCCGGTTGCAGCCGTATGCTGGGCATAGAGCGCCTGCACTTCTTCGCGGCTAAAATTACCCAGTCGCAAGGATTCAGCCTTAATGTTGAACGCGCTGCCGCCGGTGATGACTTCGCCGTCGCTCATGGTCATGCGGTAGTCGCGCACGTCGCGAATGCCGCACAGCACAATGGATTGCGGAAATGATTTTGGTCGGTTGTGATATCCAGATCGGATTTGGCGCAAAAGGGAAATCAGGGTGTCGCCAACAAGGGCGTCCACCTCGTCTAAAAACAGCACGACCGGTTTACTTCCCGAGCTAGACAGTAAGTTTAACGTGGCACCAATCGCATCAAAGGTGCCGCGGGCAAGCAGCTGTTCGCGTTGATCGTCAATTACACGCGCCTGCCAGGTCTCAATGGCCTCCCGCGCAATCTTGGACACGATGGCATGAGCCGCCGCGCCCACATCATTGCGCGCCGCTTGTGCGCCTTCAATATTGACGTACAGCGCGGCAAATTTTCCCTGCGCATTCAAATAGTCGCGCATCGCCAGCAAACAGGTGGTTTTGCCGGTTTGTCGCGGCGCATGCAGCACGAAATAGCGCTGCTGTTCTATTAAGTCTTCAATGAGGTGCTGATCAATGCGCACTAGTGGGTCTAGCTCATAGTGCAGGCTGGGAATATTGGGCCCGGCGGTGTTGAAATGCTTAACCACGCCCGTGAGCAGTGGCATTGCCAATGAGTTAGAAATCATGATTTTCTCCTTAAGCCTTGTCACAGCCTAGCGTTTAGTAAGTATCGGCGGGCCGCAAGGCTAACCGATCCACGCTTAAGCCAACGGCCATCGCAAGCGGGTTAACGTCAGCGCAAACGTGAGCAATTTAGGGCTAAGGGCAGCCGATTAACTAGCTATTGATATAGCTATTCAACTGCTCGATCATCTTTTGCTGATCTGATATCACCACTTTGAGCAAGTCGCCAATGGACAGCATGCCCACTACCCTTTCGCCATCGACGACGGGCAAATGGCGGATGCGTTTGTCGGTCATAAGCCGCATGCACGCGTTGGCGCGGGCGTCGGTGGTGGTGGTGAGTACGGGGCTGGACATGATTTCGCGCACCGGTGTGGTGCTGGATGATTTACCGGCAAGAACGATTTTTCTGGCGTAGTCGCGTTCGCTTAAAATTCCAACCAGCACATCCTTTTCAAGCACGACCAATGCGCCAACGCCCAATTCCGCCATGCGTTTGATTGCGGTGAGTACGGTGTCGTCGGGTGTTACGCCATGTACCGCGTTGCCTTTGCCTTCAAGCATTTGTTTGACTGATTGCATCGCTGCCTCCGCCTAGTTTGGAATGCCTAGTGTGCGCCGCAGTTTGGGTGTTTGTGTAGGTGTAGAAATCGTTTTTTTATAAATTCAGATCCGCTGGGCTCACGCAGCGCAGCTTTGGGAAGTATCTGCGCATAAAGCCGCGATCAAGTGTCGCCAACTGTCGTGCGTGCATAGCTATAAATACACATCAATGTCGAGCTATCAACGGCGGTACTCAAAGCCCATCACCTTGAGTGCCTGTTAGCTCCGGAACGTCAACCGGCCCCCGAATTTCCTCGATAAGTGCTTCGCTGGTTGCATTTAAGTGCGTCAAACAGCCTTTTGCTCGTCGCATCATAGACTTATCCACCGCGCGAACCGCTTTGAGAAATAATGCAGTTTCATCAAATTCAAGTCTCGTGCCTGCCTCAATACCAGTCACCGGCTATTTTTAGCCAATCTCCAAATTCGCATCAACTTCGCGCTGCGCTTGCTTTTGACTCAGCACGAATAGTGCGTAACTAACCAGCCCCGCCAGCATGATTGCGCCCTGAGTACCACTGAGTTTGAGCGTCGTGACGGCGGCGATTGGCGATAAGGTGCCGGCGACAAAGCCGTTAAACCCCAAGCTGACGAAGGTTTGCAGGCTGGCAGCGGCACCCCGGCGTTCGGGGAATCGGTCCATCAGCAATACCGTCAAACTTGGGTAAGCCAAGCTGGATCCTGCGGCATAAATCAAGATTGGAATAGCCGCTATCGGCCAACTCGGCTGGGTGACCAACGCGCCATAACTGATGTGCGCAATGCAGGCGCAAATCATTACCAGATAACCCAATCCAATCGTGCGTGCGTGCGTCCAGCGTGCGGCAACATAGCCAGACAGTTGACTGCCGAGCAATATGCCGCCCATGGCGAACACAAACAGCTTCCACAAATCCAATGTACCCAATTTCCACAGGCCAAACACGATCGCTGGGGCGCTGGAAATCATTAGGAATAGGCCGCTGAAATTGAACGCGGCTGCTAAAATTAGCCAGACCGCAGCCTGGGAACGAAAAATCGTTAGGTAGCTTTTCATCAGCGCGGGCGCGGAGAATTCCAGGCGATTCGCACGTGGGTGGCTTTCATCTAACTTGCGCCAAAGTGCGAATGCCACGGCGGCGCTATAAAGCGTGATGAAGCCAAAAATCAGTCGCCAGTGATCTGCGCCGGCAAAACGCAGAATCAGCCCGCCCAATAGCGGTGCAATGGCTGGGCCGAGCAAAAAAACCAGCGTGATTTGACTGGTCGCCTGCTGTGCGCGCGCGCCATCAAAGCGGTCCCGCACCAGGGCGCGCGAAATCACCGTGCCGCCCGCCGCGCTGAAACCCTGCACTGCGCGAAATGCGAGCAAACTTGGGAAGCTTGTCGCCAACCAGCAGCCGATCGAGCCCAACACGAAACCTGCCATGCACAGCAACACGATAGGCCTGCGCCCAAAGCTGTCAGACAGCGGGCCATGCAGCAAGCTGCCGATGGCAAAGGCGAATAAATAGCTCGAAATCGTCTGCTGCATCAGCGCCTGCGACACCCCAAGTGCGGGTCCGGCAACCGGAAACGCCGGGAAAAGGGTGTCAATCGCGAATGGCCCAATCATGCTCATCGCACCCAGCAGCAGCACAAATTGAAAGTCAGTAATCGGTTTGCGCACGTCAGGCTTGGGGTTGGATTTGCCGGTCAGGCTAACAAACTGCGGATTAACTTAAGCCTTGAAATTACGCCTTGAAACTCATCTGAAACTCAGCCAGCAACTTGGCATCACTTTTAGAAAGCGTCAGCTGCGCCAATAAATCTGGCCGCTTTTGCCAGGTTGCGCCTAAACTTTGCATGCGCCGCCAGCGCGCAATTGCAGCGTGGTTGCCACATTTAAGTATCTCCGGCACGTCGCCATCAGCGCTTTTCTCCGGCCGGGTGTAATGCGGGCAATCGAGCAAACCATCGCTGAAGGAATCCTGCTCGGCGCTTTCGGATTTATTCAGCACGCCCGGCAGCAGGCGCGCCAGCGCATCAATCACCACCATTGCGCCCAACTCGCCACCGCTCAGTACGTAATCGCCAATCGACAGCTCTTCATCGACATAGCCATCAATAAAACGCTGGTCGATGCCTTCATAGCGCCCACACAGCAAAATCATACTTGGGCGCAGGCTTAAATCACGGGCATGCGCTTGCGTAAGCGTTGCGCCCTGGGGCGACAGCAGCGTTAGCTTTGCGGGCACCTCGGTTCGTGCGCGCACGTGCGCCAATGCGAGTTTGAGCGGATCTAACAACATCACCATACCCGGGCCACCGCCATAAACGCGCTCGTCCACGCGCCGATAGGCATCGGTGGTGAAATCGCGCGGATTGACACATTCCACCTGCACCTGCCCACGCGCCAACGCACGGCCAACCACGCCGAAGTTCAAAGTACGCAAAAATTCTTCGGGAAATAGGGTGATGACATCAAAACGCATGGTCGGAATCAGAGTTTGGAAAGGTTGATCGCGCATAGTTTGCGCGATTGGACGTTAGCAGGTTGAACTGGCGAATTGGGCAGTCCAAAATAGTCCAACGCGAGCACTGCGTGCCCAAGCCCGCGAACGTAGCTTGGCTGAACCGGGATTTCCCCTTCCCCTTACCTTCTGCTTTGCCGTATATCGCGAGATTTAATGCTCAGTTCCCAATCCCTATCAAAAATTCTGCGTTTGGGCTGCGCCATGCTGCTATTGGGCTACGCCGTCGCAACCGGGTTTAGCCGACGTTCGTTGCTTTGTATTTTCTTGCTCGCGGTCGTTTTTAGTGTGGGTTACATCGCAGGCAAATGGCACGCCTGGCGAACGTGGCGCTTACAAACAATGGGCACTTTGATTGCTCAGTTTTTGACTGTGTATCTGATTCAAGCAGCGCTTGTTCTCGTGCTGTATTTGCTAGGCGCAGGCTTGACCGGCGTAATGGGGCGCAACAACTTTTCCGAGCTGGCGATGGCTGATTTTTGGCTTGCCCTTATGATGATGATCCTAACTATTTGTAGCTGCGCTGTGTTCACTCGCTTGGAAAATCGCAACGCCGAATTGCCAGCCGATATGGCGGAAGTACGGCTGAACCCTAAGCCTGAAATCGAATTATTGGACGCCCCAATTACGCCCAAGAATTTCTTTCGCGCAAAACACTATAGCCACGTTGGCGGCGATCAAAGCTTAGGAAGCGATGACAAAATTGCACTGGCCGAACATAAGCTCAAGCATGACCTGCCAAATTCCCTGCGCGCGCTGTATCGCATCCAAAATGGCGGGAGTTTGCCGATCTTGGTGATCTATAAAGCGGGTCGGCCAATGACCGGTAATTCAGAGGACGTAATCTTTCCATTTGGTGGCTACAACGATTTACTGCCACTAGAAAGTCTACTTACATTGCACGATTTATTTTCCGAATTTGCTGATCCAATCGAGGAGGCCGAACGTTTTCCCGAGGGTTGCGCTCAGCAAATTGTGCTCGCCGCTTGGTATCGACATATTTTGCTGTTGGATTACAACGTGCTGGACAGCTTCGGCGAGCCGGGCGTGATGTTCACTGATTTTGATGATGACAATTGGCGCGAAACCGCCCAGCGTTGGCCGAGCTTCGCAAGTTTTTTTGCGCAGCTGCGGGAAATGAAGGATTGAGATCAGGCCACTCGCAAATGATCATCAACCAGCGCAAAACTTGACAAACGATGATCCCGAATGCAGGTAGATGTTGACACTGTAATTATTTCTGCAGTTTAGTGGCGTGTGTCTGGTAATTCTGGACTATCTGACTTTAATTACCGCAGACTGCCTGCGCGCTTGTCTAAGGGTATCCATTTAACGTGAGCCATTTCCAAATCGCTTCGCTGTTGTTTTTGCTTGCGGCTTGCCTGTTTGCCGCCATGCTTGCGGCATTTTGGGCGCGGCGCGCGTTGGGATTAGCGCCATTGTTCATGGTCTTAGGTATCAATGAAGGATTCAAATACTACTTTTCAGGCCAAGTTGTTTTGTCGCTTTACGGCTTAGATGTTTCGCCCAGTAGCGCGGTGTTTTTTACCGCAAGTTTGATTTTGGTTTTGGTGCTTTATGCCCGCGAGGGCGTGAATGCCGTTCGATCTGTGGCATGGTGCATCACCGCTTGCGCGATATTGAGCGGTGCGGTGAACGAAGTATTGGGGCTGCTAATGAGCCAAAACAGTTCACCGCATTCGGCAAACACGGCAAGTGCCGCCATTTGGCGCCAGCTCGTTGGAACTTGCCTATTGTTTCTTGACATCATTGCCGCGATTGTTTTGACGTCGCGCTGGCGTCAATCTGTGAATCTTTGGTTGGCCATGTTTCTTGCATCCGCTCTAATTTTGGCGCTCGATACCTTGGCTTACAACTTGTTTACTAGCGCAAATATGTCAGCTGCGAGCTGGGGTTGTGACACCCTCATCAAGATTGCGTTTGCCTCGCTATTTCTTGGCATGGCGTGGAGCTATTTTCGGTGGGTAGAAAGACACACGCTTGGCAAAGTAGGTGATGCTTTTGAGGGCGCAATCGAGCGTAATCAAATCAGTCATTTACTGTCTGCATTGACATTGCATCAGAACAGTGAGCAGCTATTTCGCGAAGTCTATTTGGATGAATTGACGGGCGCTTACAACCGAAGGTTCCTAATTAATTGGTTTCCAGAGCAGGCGAAAATCGATGCCAATCGCGGTTTGCGCACCGGCGTATTGCTGATCGATGTCGATCATTTTAAGCAGGTCAATGATCGCTACGGACACGCGGTAGGTGACGTGGTGCTCAAACATTTGGTGGCACGTATGCGCACGCGTGTCAGACGCGGCGATGCAGTGGTGCGTTGGGGCGGCGAAGAGTTTGTGGTTGTTATGCCAGCGGTTGAAGCGCACGAACTGCAAGTGGCTGCCGTGGCGCTGTGCGAGCTGATTTCGCAATCGCCATTATTTTTAGAACAAGAGCAAATCCTCAACATCACCGTCACTATTGGTACCGCGCTTAGTAGTGAGCGCGAAGGTCGCGAGCTTCCTAACTTGCTAGAGATCGCGGATAAGCGCCTATATCACGGTAAGCGCAGCGGTCGAAATCAAGTAATATCGAGCGTGACGGATTTGCTAAAGGCCGCTTAGCTCACGAAATATTGTCAGCTTATTGGAATTGCCAGGCAAAGCTGTTAGCCATGCAACCCACATTCCCGCTTCAGCCCGAAAAAGCGGGCTTCTTCGGCGCGCATGCCGGGTAAAATCGGCGCCGTGAGGTAGCGATCACCGATTGAAACGTAGCCTTTTTCCCAGAGCGGGTGATACGGCAAATCGTGTTCGGATAAGTAGTGGCCAATATCGCGATCCGTCCAATCAGCGATGCAATGCAGTTTTAATCGGCCATTTTGCGTTTGCAAAAACTGCACGTCGCGGCGTGAATCCGATTGGCTGCGGCGCAGGCCCGCAATCCAGGTTTGCACCTGCTGTTGCGCCAGTGCGCGCTGCATCGGTTCGACTTTGTGCGCATGGTTGTAGCGGGTGATTGCAGCGACGCCGGCCTGCTGCAAGTTGGCGACATCCGCTTCTGGCCAGCGCGCCGCTGCGATTGGCTGAGTGCGCACAATGTTCAGATCTAGCCGTGCCGTCAGCAAATCGGCGAATTCATAGGTTTCCGGGAACAAAAAGCCGGTATCGACAAAAATCACTGGAATCCCGGGCTGCACCGCGTTGCTCATGTGCAGCAAAACTGCGGATTGCGCGCCAAAACTACTGGAAACCGCGTGGGTGCCGGGCAAATATTCCAGCGCCCAGGCAATGCGCGCGGGCGCGGTTTGCAGTGCCAAATAGGCGTTGACTTGAGAAAGGTTAGTGACAACAGCCGCTGGCGTTGAGTGATCGGACGTCGTGTTGAATTGCAATTGCGGGCGAATGATCATGGCAGGACTCGGGCTGGAATATTCGGTTTCGCCACGGCGCGTACGATTTTTGTGCGATCACAAAAATCACCGAATCGTTCGTCAACTAACTTTGTGTTGGCATAGTCCATGAGCAGCGGTTTGAGTGCGACGAGAATTTCCGCTGTGTCTAAATTTTCCCGATAGATCTGATTCAGTCGGGTGCCGATGTGATCCCCGCCGAGCATTAAGTTGTAGCGCCCGGGCGCTTTCCCGACCAGGGCTACTTCGCTGGCATAGGGTCTGGAGCAACCATTTGGGCAGCCGCTAATCCGTAATTGCAGCGGCGCGTCCTGAAGCTTTAGCTGCGCCATCAGCTGCTGTAATTGTTCGGCAAATTCTGGCAGATAGCGCTCCGCTTCCGCCATTGCTAATCCACACGTGGGTAGCGCGACACAGGCCATCGCGTGCGTCAGTACGGTGCCGGCATGTTGATGGGTGTCGAGCGAATACTCGCGCAACAGCGGATCAATTTCGCGGCGCAAGCTCGGGTCAATATTGGCAATCAGAAGATTTTGGTTCGGGGTCAGCCGCAGTTGTGCGGATGTGCTGGTTGGTGTTTGC
>JANNYO010000415.1:0-12309 GCA_031410115.1 Rhodanobacteraceae bacterium
GGTTTCGAGGTTTGGTCATGTTGCAACCTCGGTATTACACAACTTGAAATAAGTACGAACGTTCGATTATATTCGCCGAATGAAGACGACAAGCTCCGTTCAATCCATGCCGCGCCCACCATCCCTGCGCGGGCCGCAAAAAGGCGCCGCCACACGCGACGCGATCGTGCTCGCCGCGTTGGCATTAGCAGAAGCGAGCGGCTTGGAAGGTTTGAGCATCGGCGTGATCGCGCAACAGGTGGGCATGAGCAAAAGTGGCGTGTTTGCCCATTTTGGCTCGCGTGAAGATTTGCAGCTTGCCGTGCTGAAAGCGGCGACAGACAAGTTTTCGGCGGCGGTTTTTCAACCCGCGCTGAAACTCAAGCGGGGTTTGCCGCGTTTGCGGGCGGTGTTGGAAAATATGATTGCTTTTTATCAAACCTTGGATCGTGGCTGCGTCATTTTGTCGGCCTCGCATGAGTTTGATGATCAACCAGGGCCGGTGCGGGATGCAGTATTGGCGTATTTACGCCAGCTGCGCAGCGAATTGGTGCGCGCCGCGCGCTACGCGGTGGACGCAGGTGAACTCGACCCAACTCTAGATGCGGAGCAATTTGGTTTTGAGTGCTTTGGCATTTTTTTAGCCGCGCACCA
Source organism: Rhodanobacteraceae bacterium (assembly GCA_031410115.1). Taxonomy (GTDB): domain Bacteria; phylum Pseudomonadota; class Gammaproteobacteria; order Xanthomonadales; family SZUA-5; genus JANNYA01. Next base: position 634 of record JANNYO010000415.1, read on the forward strand.
TGACTTGCGCACGCTGCGCGATGCCGATTCCGCCGCGCGCGCTCGGCGTGCGTTTGCGCGCTTGATCGCGCATTCGACCCCGAAAAATTAACCCTTAGGCACCAGGAGCAGAGCGTGAGTGCGGTAAACATCGGCGAAAACATACGTAAAATTAGCACGATCGTGCAAAAAAATGCGCGCGCCGATCTTGCGCTGCCAGCTCGCGTTGCCTGCGAACTCGGGCTGCTTACAAATTCGCATCCGGAACTCAGCAAGCGCAGTTTTTTAACGCGCGCGGCACTACTGCGCGTACCTGGATTCGCGCGCGCAAGGCGTGCGGCGGACTTATTTTGTACGCCTATGCCGGGCACACGGGCGCGCGGTTTGAGCGCTGATTTTGGGGGCTTTGTGCCACAAATCGTGCGTGTGGCGGGCGTTGCCTACCAAGCCTATGTTTTTGGCGAGCCAAAAACCCAGCCGTATTTACTCTGCGCGCACGGTTGGTCCAGCTTTGGCCTGCGCTTTGCCTCGTGGGCCGCAGCGGCAAAGGCGGCGGGCTACGCGTTGGTCAGTTTTGATCACAGCGCGCATGGGCGCAGCGACGGCAAACTAGCGAGCTTTGCCAGTTTTGTCGCCGGCATCAACGCGATGCGCGACGCCTTTGGCGAACCGGTCGCAGGTATTGGCCATTCATTTGGTGCTGCGGCGATGGCGATGGCGGCGGCCGAACACGCGCTGCGATGCCCGCTGGTTTTGATCGCACCACCGGCAGATTTGATGGTGGCGATCCGATTTTTTGCTGCGCGCGTCAAGCTTCCCAAACACATGGCGGCTGCGATCGCTAGCGAGCTGAGCACGCGCTTGCGCCGTGATGTGCGCGGCTACGCGGCGAAACATTCGATCGTTAAAGTACGTCAGCCAGTGCTGGTGATTCACGATGTCGCCGATCATGAGGTCAGCTGGAGTGCGGGTGCGCAGTACGCCATTCTGGCGCCCAATGCGCGCATCCTAACGACCTCGGGGCAGGGGCACCACCGAATACTAAATGATGAGGGCACGTTGGATGCAGCGCTAGCGCATATTCGCGGCGGCGTAATGGGGGAAAAGTTGCTGGTATCGAATGCGGATTTGCAGGATGCGTTGGGCTAGTTCGCAAACAGCCGAGGCGTCACATTAAGCACGCTTGGTTTGCCGAAATGGATGATGTCCAGCTCGATGGCAACGCCAATCTTGGCGCGCGCAATAATCGGCGCTAGATCAAGCGATTGACTGACCGGATTACCGGCAAAACTTAAAATTACGTCGCCCACTTGCAGTCCCGCAGCAGCGGCTGGCCCGCCGCTGGTGATCTCAGTGATCAGCGCACCGCGCGGGCTTGGCAAGCCGATTTGACTCGCCAACACCTCGGTCACCGCGTCGAAACTGATGCCAATCCAAGGCCGTGGTAGTTCAACGCGGGCGCTGCGCACTTGGCGTGCATCGAAACTGTCGATCAGTGTGCAGGTGCGGTTGTCGGTTTCACAGCGTTGCTGGATGCGCTCACGCGCGCGCTCGAGTGTGGCTGCCACCGATGCACGCAGCGCGCCATTGTCGTCTTGCCCGATGACTAAGTGGCCATTGCTGACCCATGAGGCGCGCACGCAGTCGGTGCCGGTGTCTTTTTTACACAGCGCCATGGCGCTGGCCTCGGTGTCAATAAATGAGGTGCTACCAGAGCTGACCCAGGCCGATTTTGACCACATGTCATTGCCGTTTGCCCATACCGCAACGGCATATTTGTTCAATAGCTTCGCGTCATTTTTAGGCGATGTCACCGCCATGAAATTGCTCGGAAACGCACTTCCCCACCATGCCAAGCTTTCATAGACGCGTATCGGCACGCAGTCGATATTCGCCTGCTGACAACCTGCGGCATTTTTTTCCATCGCTTCCGCGCTGTTGGCACCCCAATCGGTGCGCAGGCTACCGTCACCCGCGCGCGAAAGTGCGATGGCACCGTTGCTGACATCCATCGCGACTTTGCATTCGGCTTTGTCATCTTGCGCGGTCATTTCCCGACACGCGCGCAACGCCGATTCGTCCGCCAAAAATTGCGAGGTGAAATTCACTGCAGCCCAGGCGTCAGAATGTGCATCGGTCATCACCACCGCGCCATAAGACTGTGTCCAGCCCGGTTGCGTGCGCGGCGCTTCATATTGAATATTTTCCGGCTGCGATTGATTTTGCTCCTGCTGGCGCGCCTCCTCCTCCTGTTGGCGCCGATAGTTTTCATTCGCCTCGTTTTGCTGACGATTTTGCTCGTCAATGCGCCGACTAATTTCGTCATTTTGTTGATAAATCTGATCCCAATTCGTCTGTGCATACAGAGTTGGCGCCACCAGCACCAGGATCAAAGTGAAAAAATGGCGATAGCAGGATGTCAACATCAGCTGGCTCGAAAACTTTGGGTGCGGGCAGAAAGCATGCCTGAAAATTGCGCATCGCGCTGATTGTCTATGGCGTCTGCAAGCCTTGAAAAATCGGGTGACTGGGTGCGTATTCGGCGTGCGTCAAGGCGCGCAGAGCGCGTAAATTTTGCGCCGCTGCGGCGCGGTCGCCGCGTGCGTTTGCGGCCTTTGTGGCTAACGCCAGGGCGCCGGCTTTGATCGGCATTAAGCTTGAACGGGTCAGCGCGTCCAAGCTCAGCAGTGGCGTAAGCTCAGCGGCAACAATGCCGCTCACGTGATAGCGTCGCTCCGCTTGGATCAGGGTCAAGCGCAACAGCGGCACGTCGTTTGCGCGCTCACGTTCGGTCAAGAGTCTTGCCAGTTTTGTCAGTGCGTTGGCAGCAATTTCAAGCTCGATGTCATCGCCGCGCAACTCAGCGGTTTCTGCCAGCTCCGCCCAACACTGGCGTGCGGTTAATTTTGGCCCATGTTGATCCGTGTTGATTTGCTGTTTGCAATTTTGCACTAAGGCTAAAACATCGGCGTTGGGCTCGTTCAAACGCTGGGCCAATTGCGCGCGCACGCAAAGTGTGGCCGGGTTCAGCGCTTTAGGATCGCGTTTGCGCTGCAGCGCAAGGCCCAAGTCAGCGTTCGTGCGGGCACGCGCATAGTCCCCAAGTGCGCGCTGGGTAGCGGCCAAATTGCCATAAACATTCGCCATTTGATTGCTTTGTTCGCGGCCCTGCGCGCGCAATATTCCGGCTAATTCTTGCAAGGTCAGCAGCGCCGCTTGGAAATGCGCCGCCTGTATTTGGGCAATCGCCAGGCCATTTAGGATATCGACGTATTGACTGTGGCGCACGGCATTGGCGGCAGAATCAGAATAATTGCGTCGCATCCGCGTCGCTGCGGCCATAATTTGCGCTTCTGCGCGCTCATATTCGCCCAAATAGCGCAGCGCCCGCCCGCCAATTCGGGCGCAGTCCAGTTCGGCCCAGGCAACATTGTTGGCGTCGCGACCGGCAGGGCTCGCAGCGGTTTGCTTACTCAAGCGCAACAGGGCGTCCGCTGCTTGCAGCAAGCGGCGCGCCTGCTGACTTTGTCCAGCCTCCGCCTGTTGCGCCGCCAGCGAGCAGGCAGCGGCGGCCTCAGCGCTTGGTTGACCCTTACCGACTAGGCGGGCGTAATGCTGGCGGAGCATCGTTTTGCGCTCGGCGTATAGGCCAAAGTTGGCATACGCCCCGGCCACTTCCCAGATCACGCCGGCCTGCAGTTCCGGGAAATTTGCCAGCGTCGTTTTCGCGTAGCGATCCGCGCGCCGGGCAAGTTCTGGGCCGGCAGCGCCCTGTAGTTCAACATCTTTTAGCAGCGCTGAAATAAAGCCGCGCGCAGCCAGCGTTTCATCTTCGCGGGTGCGTGCAAGCGTCTGTTTTTGCGTCATTTCCGCTGCACTTTCGCGCGCCCGCCCGGCTTGATACAGCGCCACGCCACTGGCAGATAAAATCAGCGCGCTGGCAATCGCTGCAGCGCTAACGAGCGCAACGTTGCGGCGCAAATACGCCGCGACTTGCTCAAGCTTTGAGCTAGGCCTTGCCACAATCGGGCGGCCGGCTAAATGCGCGCGCACATCGCTGGCAAATTCGGCAACGCTGGTGTACCGCTCGAGTGGGTTTTTCTGAATCGCTTTGGCGATGATGCAATCTAAATCACCGTGCAGTTCAGATGCGCCCACCATTGCACGCATTTCCAGCCGCACCGCCGCACTCGGCAACGCCGGCACGCGTTCTAGAATACGCTCAATCTGCTCTGCAAGCGGGCCACCGCGCGCCTGTGGCCGCTCGGCGGTCAGCAGCCAATACAGTAGCAATCCAAGTGCGTAAACATCGGTGCGCACAGTGATCGCGCCGCCTTGAACCTGCTCAGGCGCGGCATATTCGGGCGTGTGCGGCGACTCATCAGTAAGCTCATCCAAGCCCGGCCCACTCAGCACTTTGGCAATGCCAAAATCCAGTAAATGCGCCGCATCGCTGGCGTCGATCAAAATATTGCCGGGCTTAATATCGCGATGCACCACCAGCTCAGAGTGCGCGTACGCCAGCGCATCACAGATTTGTAAAAACAACTGCAAGCGCGCGCGCAACTTCGGGCGTTTTAACTCGCACCAGCGATCCAGCTGCACACCTTCAATAAATTCCGTGACCAAATACGGCAAGCCATTTTCCGTGACGCCGCCATCAATCAGGCGCGCAATATTCGGGTGGTCTAACTGTGCCAACACGCGCCGCTCGGACTTAAAGCGTTCGAGCACGTCGCTGCGGTCACTGCGCAAAAACTTGACCGCGACGTTCATCTCAAACAAGCCATCCGCACGCTCGGCGCGCCAAACTTCACCCATGCCACCGCGCCCAACTAAATTACAGATGCGCCATGGCCCAAGCTGCTCAGGTAAGGGGTGCGTATCAACTGCAAGTGGGCGTATGCGCGCACCGGAAAGGGTGTCGTAAACCGCAGGGCCGGTGCTGTCAAAACTATTGCCTACCGGGCGGTGCGTGCCGTCAGTGATTTCATTTTCCTGCGCCAAGGAAAAGGCTGCGCCCTTAATCTCCGCTGACAAAGCCTTAGTGCCAGCAACATTCGCCGCCGCCTTTAACGGGTTGGAAGGCTCAGCCATTGCGCGTCGCCGACGCCAAATCCGCCAACGCGGCGAGGCTAAAAAGCCGCGCGATTCGCGTCCACGCCAGGGTTGCAACCGCACATTGTGCGAACAAAAACGTCGCTATCGTGGCTATTTTCCCGGCACCGCTAAAGTGTTGGCGCAGCAGTAAAAACACCAGTACCAGTGCCATGCCCACCAGACTCGTTAGCAGATAAGCGCCTAGGCGTTTTAGTTTTCCGCGCCGTTGCAGTGCGCGCCAAAGCGCCTCGGGCGGCCAGCGCAAATTGGGCTCACAGACATATTCGGCGCGCAAATTTTCGACGAGAAAATGCGTTGCAACCGCGATTAAAAACGCGCAGAGCCAGCCCAGCCGCTGCGCGTTTTCAAAGGCGCGTACGTCGACATATCCCTCGATTCGATCAGGGGCCACCATCGCTATGGCGGCCGCTAGGCCAAAGCCCAAGAGATAAATCAGTATCGCGCTCAGATGTAGCCAAAACCAGCGCCCATAGTCGATCAAACCTGAGATTAAAAAGCGCGCAAAAGATTGTTTTTGCGCTAAATACCTGTTCGCCGCCCAGGCATTCAAAAGCGGCGCGGTCAATAAAATGCAAACCCAGGCGAAGCCCACAGTGCTTTGTACTGCACCCTGGCTTTGCTGGTAGCGCGCCAGCAAACTGTGCAGCGCATCCAGATTCAAGCGCTGCGCTAGGGCGTTTGTGTGGGCGGAAAAATCCAGCGTGTCGCGCAAAATTCCACCCAGCGGCAATGCCACGATCACCGTGGGCAGCAGCGCCGCTGCCAGCCACAACAGCAGCAAACGCAGGTCAAATGCGCGCCGCGACTCAGTCGTGATGATGCGCCAGCCAGTCACAGGCTTAATACCAGCGCATAAAACGTTTCTAGGCTGGCACTCAGCTCGCTCAGCCAGCGTGCACTCGCACTCGAATCCGCCTGCAATCTGCGGCTATTGTCCAGCAAATTTTGGTCGATGAAATAATGTTGCTCTGGGTCCAGTTGCGCCGATTGGGCGATGCTTGCGCTCAAAAAACGCAATCGACGCCAGCTCGGCGCGGCATCCGTTGCCGGCCAGGCCTGCGTTTGGGTTGTGCCATCTTTGAATCGCAGCACCAGCGTTTGCGGCAGGCTCACGCCAAAATGGCGCACTGTGACGAAGCTTTCGAAGCGTTCCGTGCCCTCGGCGAGCGGCAATGAACTCAGCGCACTCACGCGGTCATCCATTAAGTGATTTGCATAAACCGTTTGCGCAAATACGCGTTCGACGTGTGCGTGATCACCACTGACTTCGCTCAGCACCGCTTTGAAATCCGCGATGCTGGGGTGGCGAAACTTCCAGCGTTGATAATAGGTTTGCATCGCCCGGGTCATCACCGCTGCACCCCAGCGCGCGTCTAAATCCCGCAGCATAATCGCGGTGCGGCTGTAAACCGTACCAAAGCTCGCCTCGGAAAATCGCGCCCAAGAATTTTGCCCGAGCGCATCGGTGGGATCGGCCAACGCCGCGCGGATGCGCGCGAATTCAAAACGATCAACACTGTAGGTCAACCCCGGCGCTTCGATCAGCGGCAGTGTTTTCCCAGCACTTTTCAGATAGCGGTTATTCCAAAATTCGTTCAAACCCTCGTCTAACATTGGTTCTTCAAACTCGTCGCTGGCCAAAATGCCCTGGAAATAGTTGTGGGTAAATTCGTGCACCGCAACAAATTCCAGCAGCGCCGAGTCACGCGAGCCAGGCCGAACATCGGTGTAGCCCTCGACGGTGTAAAGCGTCGGGTATTCCATGCCGGACGCTGCGTCAGCGTTAAAGGGCGGCACAATCACGCTTAAGGTGTCATATGGATAGCTACCCAAGGTTGCGTCGCTGTAGCGCATTGCCCCCAGCGTTGCAGCGAGTGCGGGTGCGGCGTTGCTGGCATAGTCAGGCGTGAAAAAAACTTTGATCTGCACCGGACTTTTGCCGGCGCGTGCAAAGCTGCCGAGCAACGGCGGCATAAAGCGAGAATCGGCAGCCCAGGCGAAGTCGTGCACATCGGCCTGGGCAAAGTGATAGCGTGATTTGCCAGCGGTCACTGTTACCGGCGCAACTTGAGCCCCGGTTGCTGCAATAGTGTATTCCTGCGGCACAGTAAGGGTTACGTCAAAGCTGCCGAAGTCCGCGTAGAACTCACTGTTTAAATGAAACTCGTGCGCGTTCCAACGAACCGATTGCACCTGATCGATTGGCGGCGTGTCGGGTGGAAAAACGGGCGCCAAACCGCGCTCGCCCGCTAATTCAAGCACGGCGATTTTTGGAAACCACTGAGCCACCATGTGAAAAGTTTTGAAATAGCCCGTACGCGATAGCGCGCGCGGCAGCTGGCTAACAAAATTCATGCTGAGCGTCAGCGTCTCGCCCGGCGGTACCGCTTGCGCCAAATCCAGCGCCAAAACAGATTGATCGGTTTTTGGCCCACCGTCGGGCTGCACGAAGCGCGCGCGCGGTGCAACGACCGAACCAAGCTGGATCACACCGCTTAACTTGATCGAGCCCCACTCGCCATCATCAAACGGCGCTTTAGGCGCGGTCAGCGGATCGTCAATGAGATCACTCATGCGCTGCTCGTGCATGTAGGTGCTGCCAGAGTTGGCAAAACCGTTGAGATACAGATGAAAATAGACCGTCGAGATCGCCACGGTCGAGCGATTGCGCCAGCGCACCGTTTGCGCGCCGGTAATGCGATGCGTCGTCGGATCCAGTTCGGCGTTGATTTGATAGTGCACCACTCGATCCGACAGCACCTGATCTGCACCTGTGCGCGCACCACCCCATGCACCGGCGGCACTGACAATTTTGACCGCCTGCGCCGCACCGCCCTGCAATGGAACGGCTGCATGCGCCGTTTGCACAGCAGATGTTTCGGCCCAAGCCACGGGTACAAGCAAAGTCATCAAGGCCAACAAAAACCTGAGGCGCACGCACACTCCAAAACGTGAAAAACGATCGCCTAGAATAGCGGGTTTTTTAGCTACTCAAAGCCGTTGGCGAAGATATTGGGCGGCGGCGCGTCGCTCACCACGATTAAGCCGCTTTGCGCGGCGCGCATGGGGGTTATCGAACAGATCGGCCGCCAAAGTAGGCGATGAACGTGCAAATGTCGCCCCCTTGATTACGTCTTAAGTTGCGTTAGCATGCGCGTCTAGTTGGAGAGGTGGCAGAGCGGTTTAATGCGACGGTCTTGAAAACCGTTGTGGGTTCATACCCACCGGGGGTTCGAATCCCTCCCTCTCCGCCAACTCAGAAAACCAGAATGACCGAAATGACCGAAATGGTCGGTATGCGGTTTGCACGTCGGCGTCGTTTTTGGCCCGAACAAGCTTTGGCAAACAAGCCCGAACAAGCTTCGGCAAACAAGCCCGAACAAGGTTCGGCAAACAAACTAGAGTAGATTTTTTTAATCACTCTAAACCTCGCAAGTGGATTCCTATGCCCAAACCCATTTCTTTAATCGGCCTTCCCACCGACATTGGTGCTGGGCATCGTGGTGCCTCAATGGGGCCGGAAGCGCTGCGTGTGGCAGGCTTGGAAGCGGCGCTGCGCGCGCGTGGGCTGGTTGTGAGTGATACCGGCAATTTAATTGGGCCGTTAAACCCCTGGCTGCCGCCGGTGAATGGCTATCGACATTTGGATCAAGTTGTCGCCTGGAATCGCCTCGCGTATGCCAGTGTGATCGCTGAGCTGCGGGCTCAGCGCTTGCCGATTATGCTTGGCGGTGATCACTGTTTGGCGATTGGCTCAATCGGTGCGGTTGCGCGCTATTGTAAGGAAGTCAACAAAAAATTGCGGGTGATCTGGCTAGATGCGCACGCCGATTTTAATACCTCAAACATCACCCCCTCGGGCAATGTGCACGGTATGCCAGTAGCGTGTTTGTGTGGTTTTGGGCCGCAGGCGCTGACCGATCTAGATGGCCTGGGGCAAATGCTGCTTCCCGGTCAGATCAAGCAAGTGGGCATTCGCTCCGTTGATGAGGGCGAGCGCGCATTGGTGCATGAGGTTGGCATTGATATTTTCGACATGCGCTTTATTGACGAACACGGTATGCGCCGTACGATGGAATATGCCCTGGCGGATTTGGATTCAGACACGCACCTGCACGTCAGTTTCGATGTCGATTTCCTCGACCCGTCCATTGCGCCGGGCGTCGGCACCACGGTGCCAGGCGGGCCAAACTATCGCGAAGCGCAGCTGTGTATGGAAATGATTGCAGACACCGGCTTATTGGCGTCGTTGGATGTGGTTGAACTCAACCCCGCGTTTGACGAGCACAATCGCACGGCTGAATTGGCGGTCGATTTGATCGAGAGTTTATTTGGCAAATCAACGCTGATGCGCGTTGGCAGCTTGCGTTAAACAAGCCGACAAAAAATGCCTACGTCACCGTTTTGCGTGTTCGCGTTGCCGCGAAGTGCAAGGCCAAAATAACCGGCGCGCAAAACAGCACCCATTCGATGTTTTTCTGCCCCACCATCGGCAGCACCTTTATCGCCACGCCAACGGCTGCAATAGCCAACGCAACTGTCGCGGTGCGCTGAATAAACTTTGCTGGCACCGCACCACGTTGGCGAAAGCCGCCCAGCAGCGTTGGCACGCACAGCAGCCAGAGTGGCGAAAATAGTGCAAAGTTTAAGTTGAAATAGCTATCTTGATGGTCTGTGCAGGTCATTAAAAACAGCAAGAGCAATCCCGCAACGCCAAAAGCCGATGCGCTAAGCCCAGCGAGCATGGCGCTAAAACGGCGGATGAAATGTTTTTCGCGAAAGCGAAAGCCCGCGGCAATGGCAATTGCCAAGGCCAAGCCCGCAACTGAAAAACGCCAGCGCCAGTCGGGCAGGGCGGGCAGAACATTTGCGCCAACGGGGCCGTAATTGAGTTCTGATCGTACCAGCGGATAGCGTGAGCCATCGGGCGCGGTCAACTGCACGCTTGCCACCGCTTGCTGTAGCGCGGCGGGTATAAAGCTTTCTGCGTAAACGTCTAACGGGCGATCGGTACTGGGGCCCAAACCGGCGTGGATGCCCAAGTACAGCCAGGTTGGTTGCGCAGCGTGGCTCAGCCCTAAACTGCGAAAGGTGTAGCCGTGGCTGCGGCCTTTGACTGCCGCTTGCAGTGCGCCGCCGAGTGCGGCGTCGAGCGCATCGCGCACTTTGGTTGAGCAATTGGCACGAAAATAATCATAGCGATACACGTCGTTGGGCTCGGTCGTTTCCGCCTTTAGTTTGGCAATCAAGATTGCTTTTTGTGGTGCCGTCAGCGCCAATTCTTGCAGCCAGACTGCGCGCCCATTTGCGATGTAATTTTGCAGGTCCGCCTCGGCGTTGAGCGCCACGCCCAAATACGCCATGCGACCAAGGATGAAATTGCTGAGGAAGTTTTTGCCATTGAAGTCAAAGTAGCCGAAGTTGTAAGCAACCGAATTTTGTGATGCCGGTGCAAGCGAGTCATGCACGACAACCGCATTGTGGCCGAAGCGTTCAAAATAAAGCTCGCCGGGTGCCATTGTCGCCAAATAAACGCGGGTTTCCGCGCATGCACAAGTGCTTATCAACATGGCACAAAATAAGCAAAGCAAGCTGCGGCAAGTGGGTAAATTGCGCAGTAGAACAGAGGCAATTTTAACGTGTAAAAAGCGCGGCATCAGGGTGCTACAGATCGCTGATGCTGAGCGCATGCACCCGACGGTCATCGGCATGGGTCACTTCGATGTGCAAGCCCTCAACAGCCAAAGTGTCACCTACTGCTGGCAAATGCCCAAGTTTATGTACGACATAGCCACCGATGGTGTCGCTATTTTCATCCGACAAATCAAGCTTGAATTCGCGATTAAATTCAGCGATCGGCGTCAGCGCTTGCACCTTTTTGCGACCATCCGACAAGGTATCGAAATACTGCTCGGGCTTGTCTTCGGCATCATGCTCATCGTCAATCGGGCCAACGATTTCTTCCAGCACATCTTCAATTGTCACCACACCGGCGATGCCGCCGTATTCATTGACCACGACCGCCATGTGGGTGCGGTTGGCGCGGAAGTCTTTCAATAGTTCATTTAAGCGTTTGCTTTCCGGCACCAAGCGGGCAGGGCGCAACAGGGCGCGAATATCGCAAGCGCTCGGTGTGGTCGCGACGCACTTGAGTAAATCTTTCGCCAACAGCACGCCGATTACGCGTTCTTCATCGCTACCAAACACTGGAAAGCGCGAATGCCCCGATTCAATTGCGGTTTTTAAGATTTCGTCAAAAGGTGTGTCGACATACAGCGACACCATTTGCCCGCGTGGCACCATGACATCAGATACCACTTGATCCACCACGCTTAGCGCGCCTTCAAGCATGCGCAGCGTGTCGCCATCTAATACACCGTTGTTACGCGCTAAGCGCAGTTCGTCGATGAGGTCTTCGTGGCTTTTGGCTTCGCCACCGAGTAGTGCTAAACCCAGGCGTTCCAGCCAGGTTCTGGGGGCAGGGCTAGGCGCGCTGCCAATATCGTCGTTCATTCAAGCATTCAAGTCGGCAAACTGCCGGACTCGCCAGCGTAACAAATTTGCCAGTGCTTCTGG
>JANNYO010000416.1:0-13175 GCA_031410115.1 Rhodanobacteraceae bacterium
GCACAATCATGCTGCACCCCTAGGAAATGCCCTTGTCGGATTCAGATCAAACGTTCAACTCAATTTCACAACCCATGAGCCGCGCGCATAGCTATGGCGATGGCGTGTTCGAAACGATGCGCAGCCACGCGGGCAGCTTACCGCTGCTGGCGCGGCACTTGGCACGCCTATCGCACGGGCTTGCAGCACTTGGCTTGGCAGGAATAGACCATGATGCTATCAGCGTGGAGCTACAAACGATCGCACGCGAACAGCCGAATGCGGTGATCAAACTCAGCGTCAGCAGCAGCGCAGCCAGCACTGGCTACAAGCGCGCGCACAACCGCACGACGCACCACATTTCCGTTGCGCTTTTGCCAACGCCTGACCCGCCGGATTTTTCGGTGCGTATTTGTGCAACCCGCTTGAGCCCAGATCTCAGTTTAGGTGGCCTGAAACACTGCAATCGACTGCCGCAAGTATTGGCAGCGAACGAGGCGAATCCGCACGCAGCGGCGGAGGGCATTATGCTCGATGGGGCTGATCAGGTCGTCTGCGGCATTTCTGGCAATGTTTTTTGCGTCATTGACGGCACGCTGTGCACACCCAGGCTTGACCACATCGGTGTACGTGGCGTGATGCGCGCGGAAATCTTGTATATCTGTCAACAGATTGACCTTGCTGTCAATCAGCGCGCAATTTCGCTTACTGAGCTGTGCAGCGCGTCTGAGCTGTTTTTATGCAACGCCGTGCGCGGCATTCGCCCGGTTACGCGCCTGCATGTCGGGCCCGCACAAGAATATGCGTTCGCCAGCAATGGCGTCATCACCGAACAACTTTTGCGCGTGCTAAATCGGGTAGCATTTCGCACATGATCCAAATGTACGCAAACATGATCGGCTTCAAATTAAATCTAAACCCACCACGTTGCAGGCAAAACCGCCAGCGCGGGCGGTTTCGCTTAGGCCTGCTGTTGCTGGTTTTGGCGGTACTACTGAGCGCAGCAGGTTTGTATTTGTGGCGCGAATATCAGCAGTTCAGCAATGCGCCGCTGATCGCTGGCAATTTAGACAATGGCAAGAACGGTCAAACCATCGTGTTTGAGAAAGGCAGCGGTATTGATGCACTGTTAAATACGCTCGATCAAGCCGGCTTGCAGCGCGGCCAACGCTGGCAGTGGCGCATGTTAATGCGCGAGCTGAATTTGTCGCAAAAACTTAAAGCCGGTGAATATCAAATTCACCCGAAAGACACCGCGCGCACTTTACTTGTGGCGTTGAGTACCGGCGATGTGGTGCAGCACAGCATCACCTTTATCGAGGGCACGCGTTTCGCAGATTTGCGGCAACTGCTCACCGCAAACGCTGCGGTCAAACAAACGATTGGCGGCCTGACAGACGCTGCGGTGATGCAAAAAATTGGTGCGCCTGAAGCGCTGCCTGAAGGCTTGTTTTTGGCGGAAACCTATCGTTTCCCACGTGGGTTTACTGACGTTGAAATTTTGCGCAAATCTTATTGGGACTTACAGCGCGTGCTGAAAACCGAATGGGCCACGCGCGCGCCAGAGCTGCCACTCGCGAGCCCCTATGAAGCCTTAATACTGGCTTCGATCGTGGAAAAAGAGACCGGGCGCGCGGTGGAGCGCGCACAAATCGCGGGGGTTTTTACCCGCAGGCTCAAGCTCAACATGCGTTTGCAAACCGACCCGACCGTGATTTACGGCATGGGGGAAAGCTATGCCGGCAATATTCGCCGCAAAGATCTCACCACCGACACACCGTTTAACACCTACACCCGCGCTGGCTTGCCGCCCACACCAATCGCCATGCCCGGCAAAGCCGCGATTCATGCGGCACTGAATCCAGATCAGGGTAAATCCCTGTATTTCGTCGCGAAAGGCAACGGCACGCACCAATTTAGCGACACCTACGAAGCGCACGACGCCGCTGTGGATACCTATCAGCGATGATGCCTTTTGCCGAGAATTTTTCACCTGAGCGCCTACCCAGCTGGCAACACAGCGCGTGGCAGAATTTCGCCACACGGCGCTTAAGCGGACAAATGCCACATGCGCTGATGTTGACCGCCAGCCCCGGTTTAGGCTTGAACGATTTTGCTGAAATGGCGCGCACATCCCTGCTTTGCGTCAATCCGCGTAGCGATGCACGTGCCTGCGGGGTCTGTCGCAGCTGCGTTGCGCGCCTTGCTGGCAGCCATCCAGATGACTGCGCGATTCGCCCAGAAGAAGGCAAAGTCAGTATTGGCATTGACGCGATTCGCGTGGCAGCAGAACGTTTGTCAAAAACGCCCCAGGCCGGTGGTTTTCAAGTTGCGCTAATTGAGCCGGCGCATGCAATGACGATCGCGGCCGCGAACGCGCTGTTGAAAACCTTGGAGGAGCCCTCCCGCGACACCGTTTTAATTTTGGTCAGTGAACAGCCTGGCAAGTTGCTACCAACGATTTTAAGCCGCTGCCAACGATTGCATTTGTCTAGACCCAGCAAAGCCGATGCCCTGACATGGCTTAAGGCAAATACCAAGGCAACTGCGGCGCAGGCGACGAATATGGAAATCGCGCTGGCAATTGCCGGTGATGCACCGCTACTCGCAGCACAGCTATTTGCTGGCGGCGTTGCGCAAAACTATCAAACCTTATGCGCTGTAATAGATGCCGGTGTCCTCGCCGGGCGCATGGATTCGCTTGCGATTGGCAAGCAGTGGCAGCAAAAGCTGGCTGAATTTGCCCGGCTCTATGAATTTTATTTACTGACCCAACAGCGCCTCGCGTGCGCGAGCGTCGATGCAACGCCAGCCCGACGGGCATTGAAAGTGATGCGGCTATCTGCGCAATATCAAAAGCTGGCAAGAACCCGCGAATGGGCCGGCACCGGCGTTCGGATTGATCTTTCAATCGCCGCTTTATTGGATCAACATGTCGCCGCGCTATGACTCTTTTTGCCGTGTCGCCTTCCGGCGAGACTCTTTTTGCCGTGTCGCCTTGCGGCGAGACTGCCGAGCGGGACGCGAGAAATCAGACACTTTAGTTTCACTAAAAATAAGGATTGTGTATGTTTAATGCGGGTGGCGGGGCGGCACGTCAGGGGATTTTGTCCCTGCAAATTAAAGATAAAGCGGCACTGTATTTAGCTTATATGCCCTTTGTGAAAGGCGGCGGGCTGTTTGTTCCGACGGTAAAAAAATACGCCTTAGGCGATGACGTGTTCATTTTGCTTTCGTTGATTGAAGACAAAGATCGTTTGCCAGTAGCCGGACGGGTCGTCTGGATTACGCCCTCCGGCGCGCAGGGCAATCGCCCCGCAGGCATCGGCGTGCAGTTTAATGAAGGCCCTGACGGCGACGTGATTCGCGCCAAAATCGAGGCCAACCTCGCTGGCATCATGGGTTCTGACAAACCAACGCAAACGATGTAGGCGGTTCATTCGGCCGACGCCGGCATGTTGCACAACCGTCAAAATTTGCATCTACACATGTATTTCACAACATTTTTCACCACTGAATTCAGGAACATGAAAGACTTCCGCGTGCGCTACGTGGCGCTGCGCCTCTCAGCTGAAATGTCAACACGATGTTTTCCCGAATGAACAACTCGCAGTCCACTTTACCCGGCCAGGGCGAAGCCAATGCCAGCGAGGTAACCCGCTATCGCGTTTACGCGGCCGACATGACCGAAGCGGACTTTCCGGAAACGCTGCATCAATTCATTGAAAATTCGCCGAGTGTTTTGTTTGCGATTTACTGCCGAGGTGCGGCCGAAATCGTTAAAGCACTCGAGGGTTTTGCTCGTCGCGGAGGCAGCACGATTTACGCTTGGACGACGGATCGCGGTTTAATCAGTTTGCGTGAACAGGGCATCGTCGTACCGGCAAGCCGTCGCCTCGCTGAAGCGCTGCGATATGTCCAGCAGAGCGCGCACTTTGGCATCTATTTGATTCCCGTCACCGGCGCGCAGCTGACACCCCCGATCGTTGCGCAATTGCGCCAAATCGCGCGCGTGAATGATGGCGCTTTCAAGCGCGTCGTACTGCTGAACGAGGGCGGCGATCTGCCCGCGTCGATTTCCGAATATTGCGCGCATCTGCAAATGCAGCCGCGCTCAAGTGCGAAACTGCGGCTGCGTGATGGCCACTGGGTGCGTTGATGACCGCGTTGACATCAGCAATTGAAAATCACAAAAATATCGGCGCGGATGGCTATCGCGCGGTGCTACTAGTATCTGGCCACCGTGATGATCGCCGGGTGCTATTCAACACCTTTGATGCGCTGGGTTACGACGCCGTTTACACTGCACGCGAAACGCAACATGCGCGCGCCCTGCTCAATGAAGATCCGAAAATTGGCCTGATCGCACTTGATTTCACCGATGCCAGCGCCGCCGCAATTTGGTGCGATGCACTTGGTGATACGAGCCCGTGGCCGATCCTGGGAATTTTACCGGCAGGTGCCGAACTTGATCTCAACCGTGCGCCCAAAGGCGTAGTCGAGTGGCTGCGCAGCCCGGTTTCGGCGCACGAATTAAAATTCAGATTAAAACAACTTGAAACGCGGCACCCGGCAAATCTGCCCGCAGCGCCAAGCGCGATGGTCACGCCAAGTGTGTCTAGCCCGGCATGGAACGATGCGCTGCGTGCATCGCTCAGCGCGGCAATTGCAACGCCAAATATGTGGGAATGGACGGATCAAACCGTGGCGGCCCTTGATTTGGATCTTTTGATGGTTTTGGGCGAAAGCAATAACGATGAGCCCGCCCTGCTTGCGGCACAGACGCGCCTAGACATGAAAGCGACGTTCCCACCGGTGTGGGAGCAAGATGTGTTCAAACGCATCATGGCGGGTGAGTCCATCGCAATTCAACACAGTGCTGCGGAAAGTATTGCCTCGCCGGTGGTTAATCGCTTAAAGCTGGCTAGTTTCATCGGTTTACCGCTATTCAGCGATGGTGAAACGCCCATAGGCACGCTGATGCTGGGTAGTCAGCGGCCATTGAATGATTTTGATTTTGCCCTGCAAACCGCGCGCGCCATCGCACAGCGTTTTGCCATCGAACATTTAGCAACCCGCTATCGCTACGATAGCCGTTTTCATGGCTTGCATGATGGCCTAACACGTTTGCCAAACCGCATTTTATTCAATGATCGCCTGGAAAACGCTATTGCCGAAGCCACGCGCGGCGGCGAACGATTAGCGGTGGTGTTTGTTGATCTGGATCGATTTAAAACCATCAACGACAGCTTAGGCCATCACGTTGGCGATCAAGTGTTACTCAGTGTCGCCAAACGGCTGCGGTCAGCTGTGCGCGCGAGCGATACGGTCGGGCGCTATGCCGGGGATGAATTTACTCTGCTGCTGCGGCACGTTATTTCCAAAGATGATGTCGGGCGCGTCGCAGAAAAATTGCTGCATCTGTTGGAAGCGGCGTTGACCATCGACGACGGTCGCGAGTTGCACTTGACGGCAAGTGTGGGCGTGGCGTTTTTCCCGGAGGATGGCAAGTCACCTGAAAGTTTGATTCGCCACGCCGATGCGGCGATGTATAGCGCCAAAAACTTAGGCCGCAACCGCTACCATTTTTTCCAAGCCGGTGTAGAGGAATCCCAGCATCAGCGGATTGCGCTGGAGTCAAAACTGCGCCAAGCGGAAAAAAATCAGGAGCTGCGTTCTTTCTATCAGCCCAAAGTCAACACACTCAGCGAAGACATCGTTGGTATGGAGGCGCTGATTCGCTGGGAACATCCAGAACTTGGCCTGATTAGCCCAGGGTTTTTTATTCCACTCGCAGAAGAAACCGGGTTAATTGTGTCAATGGGCGAATGGATTTTACGCACCGCGTGTGTGGATGCCAAAATTTGGCACGAGCGCTTCGGTTTGAACTTAAAAATCAGCGTCAATTTATCCGCGTTACAGCTCAAACAGCGCAACTTGACTGAAGTGATTCAACGCGCGCTCGCCGATTCGCAGCTGCCGCCACAGCTGCTGGATTTGGAAGTGACTGAAAGCATCAACGTCAAAGATATTCCGCATCTAATCGAGCTGCTGACCAACATTCGCGCGCTAGGCTGCACAATTTCAATTGACGATTTTGGCACCGGCCAATCATCCCTGGAATATCTAAAGAAATTCCCGACTGACTACATCAAGATCGATCAAACCTTCGTACGCAACATCGGTATCGACCCCGGCGATGAAGCTATCATCCGCGCCACCATTGATATGGCGCACAACCTAGGCTTGAAAGTCATTGCCGAAGGCGTGGAAACCGAAGAGCACCTAAAGTTTTTACGCGCGCATCAGTGCGAAGAACTGCAGGGCTATCTATTTTCCCGTCCCCTGCCCGCACGCAGCTTTGAAAAACTTCTGAGTGAGCGCGAGCAATTGCTCAAAGCCGCGTGAGCGCTTTGGCTAATTTGCTCCTGATTGGCAACAATCCTTAGTAGCACCAAATTGTTATTCCCGCGCAGGCGGGAATCCAGTAGCTATAAGTTCGCAGTGGCTAGTCTGTGGCACCGCCCCTTCCCCGCCTTCGCGGGGATGACGAGCGATTAGACAATTCAAATGATCCGAAAGTTTAATCAATCCGCGCCGCGAATTTCCCGGGGCGGCAAGGTTGACGCCACACTGATAAATTCGGGTTCTGGCATATCGAGGCGCAGCGCCGTTAGGGTTCGGCCCCACACGCAGCCCGTGTCTAGGCAATAAATACCCAAGCCCGCGAATTTGCCGAGCGTGCTCCAATGGCCAAACACAATTCGCGTCGTGCGCGGCTTATGTCCAGGCACTTCGTACCAAGGGTAATAGCCCGGCGGCTGGGTGCCGGGCGCGCCCTTGGCTTCAAATGCGGCGTTACCCTTGATATCGCAGTAGCGCACGCGGGTGAAGGTGTTGATACACGCTCGCAGGCGGTTCATACCTTTGAGTTCTCGCGTCCAACCGCGCGGTCGATCGCCATACATACGTCCGAGCACATCGCCATAGTTACTGGCTTGCAGCGCTTTTTGTACAACTTGCGCCTGCGCGCGCGCGGTGCCGAGTGTCCACATCGGCGCAATCCCCGCATGCACCATAGCGAAATTGATGCTTTCGTCATAATGAAAAACGGGGCGAAAGCGCAGCCAATCGAGCAGCTCATCGCAGTCGGGCGCATCCAGCACTGATTTCAGCTCGGCCGAGCGCTGGCGCCGATCAAGCGGCTTGGTGCGCTCCGCGATTAAGTGCAAGTCATGGTTTCCGAGCACACAAATTGCCCGCGCCCCCAGTCCTTTGATAAAACGCAGCGTTTGCAGCGATTGCCCACCGCGATTGACCATATCGCCGCAAAACCAAAGCATGTCGTGCCGCTCATCAAAGCGCAGACGCTCAAGCAAACGCATTAGCGTGTCGTAGCAGCCCTGCAAATCACCGATCGCATAGACCGCCATTTAGTGCAATGTCCTTGGAATACTCAAAGTGAACGCTTTGATTTCAGCATCGAACGCGTGGCCATCATGGCTCAACATTTGATAGCTCCCGCGCATGCTGCCCACGGATGTCGCAATCACCGCACCGGAGGTGTACTCGAAACTGCCACCGGGCGCCAAATTCGGCTGTTCGCCAACCACGCCCGGGCCGCGCACTTCCTCAATTTTGCCGTTTGCATCGGTGATGACCCAATGACGGGTTTGTAACTGCGCGGCTTTTTTGCCCACGTTAGTGATGCGCACCGTGTAGGCAAACGCATAGCGATTTTGCTCCGGCGCGGATTGTTCGGGCAGATAGCGTGGCGAAACTTGGACGCTGATGTCGTAATCTGAGTTCATGGCGCGATTAGAGCCGAGCGGCGTTAGCCACGCAAGCTTTACCGCGTGAATTCCTACACTTCAGGCAGGTCGCAATCGCTACACTTGGGAGAAACCCACACGTTCAAAACTCATGGATAAAACTTATGTCAGAACAATTTGATGTCATCGTGATTGGCGGCGGCCCGGCTGGCTATGTTGCAGCGATTCGTGCCGCTCAGCTCGGCTTATCCGTCGCTTGTATTGATAAATTTATCGGCAAAAACGGCAAACCCAGCCTTGGTGGCACGTGCTTAAATGTCGGCTGCATTCCGTCTAAGGCGCTGTTGGACTCGTCGAAACACTTCCATAATCTGACCCACAGCTATAAAGATCACGGCATCAGTGCGAGCGATATAGGCATGAACATCGCCACGATGATTGGGCGCAAAGACAAAATTGTCGGCCAGCTCACGGGTGGTATCAGTCAATTGTTCAAGGCCAATAAAGTTGCCAGTTTTGCCGGCCACGGCAAATTGTTGGCGGGCAAGCAGGTTGAAATCACTGCACTGGATGGCGGCAAAACAACGTTGGTTGGCAAAAATATCATCCTCGCGTCTGGCTCGGTGCCGATCCAAATTCCAAGTCTACCCTTCGACGGCAAATACATCGTCGACAACGTTGGCGCGCTCGATTTTACCGCAGTGCCAAAACGCCTGGGCGTCATCGGCGCGGGTGTGATTGGCTTAGAATTGGGCAGTGTCTGGAAACGTTTGGGCGCAGAGGTAACCGTTTTCGAGGCGTTACCAGAGTTTTTATCCTTGTGCGACAACGACATCGCGCGCGCGGCACAGCGTGAATTTAAAAAACAGGGCCTAGACATTCGCTTGGGCGCAAAAGTAACCGGTGCTGCGGTCACTACAGCCGTCGCGGGCGCGACAGAAGTCAATTTGACCTACATCGACGCCAGCGGTGAACACTCGGCGCGTTTTGACGCACTCTTAGTTGCCGTTGGTCGGCGCGCCTACACAGAAAATTTGTTAGCCAGCGACAGCGGTGTGGTTTTGACTGATCGCGGGCAAATTGTCGTGGACGCCCACTGCGCAACGAACGTACCCGGTATCTACGCCGTCGGTGATTGCGTGCGTGGGCCAATGCTGGCGCACAAGGGTTCCGAAGAAGGCATCGCGGTTGCAGAAACAATTGCGGGTGGGACTGGGCACGTCAATTTCGACACCATCCCCTGGGTGATTTATACCGAACCTGAGATCGCCTGGGTCGGCAAAACCGAAAAAGAACTGCAGGCCGCTGGCATTCCGTACAAGATAGGTTCCTTCCCATTCGCCGCCACTGGACGTGCGCTAGCGATGGCGGAGCCAGCTGGATTAGTAAAAATTCTGGCGCACAGCGAAACTGATCGTGTGCTCGGCGTGCACATGTGCGGCGCAAATGTGTCAGAGTTAATTGCGGAATGCGTCGTTGCGATGGAGTTTCAAGCATCGAGCGAAGATTTAGCACGTATCTGCCACGCCCACCCAACGTTGTCCGAAGCGGTGCATGAAGCCGCACTGAGCGTCGACAAGCGTGCAATTCATCGGGTCAACTAATCAAGCACACAAAAAAACCGGCGGAAGCCGGTTTTTTTTATAGCTCGTGCGAGCATTTTAAAACTAAGGTTTGGTGCTCTCGGACGGACTCGAACCGTCACAGATTACTCCACTACCACCTCAAAGTAGCGTGTCTACCAATTCCACCACGAGAGCAATTCAAAACTTAACAGCGAAAGACTATACCGATTACTTTTGGTTCGCACCAGCTGGCACCGGAGTCTCGCCGGGAGGCGACACGGGAAGAAGAGTCGGTTCAGCCGGCGGTACAACCACTTGAGCCGGAGCTGTCAGCAATGGCGCGCTTGCTGGAACTTCAGATGACGTCGCAGGAACCACTTTCAATGGCGAAGCTGGCACAGGTGAAGCTGGCACCGGAACTACGGGAGTTGAACCGGCAGGTACTGCCGTGGGAACAACTTTCGCACCAGGAAGCTCAGAAACTGGCGCTTCAGCTGGCTTAGCGAAATCACCCATTAAGCTACCGGCATTTGCTTTCGGCCGACCACCGTGGGAGACATAAATGCCCATGCCAATACTAATGACGAAAAACAGCACGGCACAGATCGCAGTGGAGCGCGATAAAAAATTCGCCGAGCCGCGCGCACCAAAAACCGTTCCCGAAGCGCCCGCGCCGAAGCTTGAGCCAGCTTGGGCACCTGCCCCACGTTGCATAAGGATCAGGCCAATCATCAAAATTGCAATGATGACGTAGACCACATTGAAAAACGGCACCAACAATTCAGCCCATTTCATATTAGATAAACCTGACAATTTTGGATTGGAAGTACAGCTTAGAAGACTCTTTTTTCCGTGTCGCCTTGCGGCGAGACATTTTTTTCGTGTCGCCTTGCGGCGAGACATTTTTTTCGTGTCGCCTTGCGGCGAGACTCAGGCTGCGGCAATAATTTCTTTAAACTCAGCGGCTTTCAATGCAGCGCCGCCCACTAGTGCGCCGTCAATATCCGCCATGCCCAGAAGCTTTTTAGCATTTGCGCCTTTAACGCTACCGCCATAAACAATCTGAATCGAGTCGGCGATCGTAGCACTGTGCAGCGCTATCTGACTACGCAAGTACGCATGCACCTCTTGCGCTTGTTCAGGCGTTGCCGTGCGACCTGTGCCTATCGCCCACACGGGCTCGTAGGCGACTACGGCGTGCTGAAATGCCGCGATCCCAACCAAAGTGATGACGGCATCTAACTGGCGTTTAATCACCGCAAAAGCCACACCCGCATCACGCTCTGCAAGCGTTTCACCTACGCATAAAATCGGCGTTAGGCCGCAGGCGATGGCACGAGCGAATTTCTCCGCCACAAGGTCATCCGATTCAATAAAAATCTGCCGACGCTCGGAATGGCCCACCAAAACATGTCCGCAACCTACATCTGCCAACATTTCGCCGGAAATCGCACCTGTGTAGGCCCCGGACTTATGTGCGCAAATATCCTGAGCGCCAAGCTTTACCGAGCTTCCGGTAAGCGCAGTTCGAACTTGAGCTATATGCACAAACGCGGGCAACAACAACACGTCAATCCCCACACGCGGCATGTTCTTTGCCAATTCAAGCGCTAAAGAATCGGCCTCAGGGCCGATCAAGTTCATTTTCCAGTTGCCAGCAATTAATTTTCGACGCATTAGATTCGCCGCTCAAGTTTCGATTGCGTCTTATAGGTCATGGATCGCATGCTGGGTAAGTGTCCGCGCCTACAACGATACGCACCACTTTAGTCGTCGTCATTCCTGGCACGCCGTTGTCTAACAAGCGTGCACGCAAACAAGCAAATCCTGCTGGGGGTAGACCGCCACCGGCATCACGCAAATCAAACACCATATTCGCAGTCGTTTGCGCGGGAAATACGTTTGTATTGACCAATGGCAGTACGCCACTGAGGATGTTGCCAGAGCCAGTTGGCGTATGGGTTTGCATTGGTCTCCAACTCAACGCCTGGCCAGATTCATCGGCACCGCCACCTGTGCTCATTCCTGTCACTAGCAACACGTTTTGATCTAACGAAGCGTTACTTGCTAGATTGATATTCGTAACATTAAAAGTTGGCGCGTCATTTACCGAAGTCACAGTGTAGAGAAAAGTTTGGCTAACGATTTCATCGCCATCGGTGACATTGACCGTGATGTTCGCGCTGCCAAACTGATTGGGTTTCGGTGCCAAAGTCAGTGTGCGCGCGCCCGCAGCACCCGCCAAAATAATGCCGGTGTTGTCAATCAGCGTGGCATTGTCAGAGCTGCGCGACAGTACCAATGCAGTAAGCGCGGTATCTGAGTCGGCGACAGTGAAGTTAATCGGTCCTACGCTGATATCCTCCAGCCCGCCCTGCGGCGCGATCGTACTCATCGTCGGCGCAGCACTTGGCACCCGAATGCGCAGTGTTTTGACAGGCGACAAGTCCACGCCACCGTTTGCCACGCCGCCATTGTCTTGCACGCGGAAGCTAATTGTGGCAACGCCACTCACGCCACTTAAAGTAAAGTTTAATGCCGCATTGCTGCCATTGACCTGCACGCTTCCTGTGGCGCCAAACAACACGCCATTGCGTACGATTGTCAAATCGGTAATTGCAGCGATATTTTGACCACCTTCGCCTGGGCCGAAATCAAGTTGAAGCGAACTGAGGCATTGGTAACTATCTTGCACGCCCACTGGGAAGGTCATTGTCGCGGGCGTCGCGCCATTTTCAGGTGTGAAGACCATACCGAGCGTTGTTGGGCAAGCGGAGGAAATCGTGAAGCTTGGCGCGTCATTTACAGCAATAACTTGCAGCGAAAATCCAGTCGTCGTGGAGCTAATTCCGTCGTTAACCGTAATGTTGATGATTGAGAAACCGAAAGCGTTAGCGTTAGGTGTCAATCGAATCGTACGGTTATTGCCTGTCCCACCCAGCACGATTCCTGACGGACCTATCAGTGCCAGATTTGTCGATGCCGCCGTCACATTGAGTGGCCCGGTATTGTCCGGATCAGTTACGGTAAACGCTAAGTCGCCGGTACTGGCGTCTTCATTGATGATGCGTGTTAACAGCCCGCCAACCACGGGCGGAATATTGGTGACAACTGTAATTGAACTCGATGCAACGGCGTTGTTGACCCGATTCACTTCGCTCTCGCTCGGCTGAGAAAATGCAGCGGCCTGCAGGCGAAACTGTGCGCCCGTCGTTGGTGCGGTTGCGTTGCTCAATACACGCGAAATGCTAAATACCAATTCAGCCTGCGAAGGAATGCTCGCATTGGACTCAAACACATAGCCATTGCCCGATGGCTGGCTACACGTCGCTGTTCCTGCAGCTGACGTTGTACCCGCGCAGGTCCAAGTGCCGTCAAGTGCGCCGGGATTCAGCGTACCAATGACGGCTCCCAAGCCAGGATTGGGGCTAGCGGTGGTTGGTTTAGTGAAAAAGTCCCGCACCTGCACATTATTCGCTGTGCCTGCGCCGATATTTTTGACGCGGATTCGGTAAACCACCGCATCGCCACCACGCGCGGTAGCTGGGAACGGCACTAGATCTGGGTCCGCAGTGGTGCCAATAAACGTTGTCACCAGTTCAGTGCCAGGAATAACCGGCATTTCGAAGCCGTCAGCAAAAATTAAGTCGCCGCCCTTTACCTGATCTTTTTCCGAAAAAATTGGTTCAATTTCCGCCGAAATTCCACCGGGAAAGACCGCGCATTTCAACGACGCTTGAGTGCCGATATTCAAAATACGTTTACTAGCGTCACTCGGATCAATACTCAATCGAATGCCGCCCGTTTCATTGACCAGTGTCGCCAAACCTTGAAAACCACGCTGATCGCCGCCTTGAAT
>JANNYO010000417.1:0-2090 GCA_031410115.1 Rhodanobacteraceae bacterium
CGCCCGGTTTGAGCACGCGCAGCGCTTCACGCAAATATAGATAGAAGTCTTCTTTGTCCATATGGATAAACACCGCGATGCAATACACCGCATCAAAACTAGCATCGCCAAAAGGCAGCGCCGGGCGGGTGAGCGCCTCGACCGCGGTATTTGCCACGCCGACCAATCGCTGCTTGGCAACATCAACCATATTTTGGCTGATATCCACGCCCTGCCAAAAACCCACGCGGCCGGCCAGCGGTAAGCCGATACGCGCAACGCCACAGCCCAACTCCAACACCCGGTCGGTGGACGTTAAATTAAGTGCCGCTGCAACCTGATTGGCCGAGCGTGCGCCGGTGGCGACGACGGCGGATTCATCCGAGCTGCCGTCGACTGCAATCAATGCGCCGGTGTAGCTTGTGGCTTTGTTGTCCCAGAAGTTTTTGTAGTTGTTTGGGTGCATAGCTGGCCTTCCTAGCTGGCCTGTCGGTGGATGAATAGCCCGCGATGGTAGCGGGTGATCGCTGAATCCGGCAAAAGTCCCTTCAACGGGCTCGGGGCGAACGGATCCCATTTCAGCTAAACGCGCAAGGAAACCCGTTCGTGCTGAGCCTGGAGAAGCATGAAACAGCAAGCTGAGTGATCCGCAATGTTTCGCAGCAAAATCGCAAAAAATCCTGCGCCTACAGAAAAAATTTAGCCCCAAATCCAGCCCTGGTGCGTTAGGGTTGCACTTCTGACAGAAAACTGGATTCGCCATGCGCCGTCTAATGCTGAGCTGCCTACTGGTTCTAAACGCACTACCGCAATTTGCCTCGGCGCAGTTGGACACGCCGGTGCCGCCGGCACTGGAAAGCTGGGTTCCGTGGGTGCTGAACAATGTAACCAGCAATTGCCCGCGCCCAATCATGGAAGACGAGAGCAAATCTTGCGGCCTGCCCGGTACCTTGCGCCTAAGCGTGACGCCGGACGGTGCAAGTTTTAGCCAGCTCAGCGAGCGTTTCACCCGGGGCAAAATTGAGCTACCCGGCAGCAGCGACAGCGCCTGGCCGGTGGACGTCAGCGTCAACGGCGCGGCGGTGGCGGTATTGCCCGGGGACGGCGGCCCGGTGATCTATTTGTCGGCGGGCAGCGCGCGCATTACCGGGCGTTTTGCCTGGGCGAAGGCGCCTGAACGCTTGCGCGTGCCCGCCGCGATGCCACTGATTTTTAGCAAAGACGGCGTCGATATTGCCGCACCTGAGCGCGAGGGCGATGAGCTTTGGCTGGGCCGCGCGCAGTCTAGCGAGCGCACGGCCGATGCGTTGGATGTGCAGGTGCACCGGCTGCTGGTGGATGGTTTGCCGATGCTGATTGAAACTGAAATTGATTTGCAAGTGTCTGGCGAAGCGCGCGAGGCCACCATTGGCCCGGCGCTGCTGCCGGGTTTTGCGCCGCTGACATTGAACGGCGATTTGAACGCCAAGCTCAATCCGGATGGCAGTTTGAGCGTGCAGCTGCGCCCTGGCGAATGGAAGCTGCACTTAAGTGCGCGCGCGATTCAGCCCGTCGCTGAGCTGACCTTGGCGCCCGCGATTGGCGATTGGCCTGCCGAAGAAAGCTTGAGTTTTCAGGCCGACGCCACCCTGCGCAGCGTGCAGCTAGACGGCCTGCCCAGTGTCGACCCAAAGCAAGCAAGCGTGCCGGAAGCGTGGCGCAATTTCCCAGCGTATGTGTTCACCCCTGATGCCAAGCTGCGCATCAGCATAGACAGCCGCGGCCGCGATGGTGCCGCGCCCAATCGCTTGAGCCTAAACCGCGAAATGTGGCTGGCTTTTGACGGCGATAGCTATTCGACAAAAGATTCCCTGAGCGGCGAAATGGTGCGTGATTGGCGCGTAGGCATGCAGGCACCGTATGTGATGACGCGCGCGCAAAGCCCAGATGCGAACGGCACATTACAGCCGCTGCTGGTGACCAAAAATGCCAGCGGCACCGGCGTAGAAGTGCGCTCGACCGCCGTCAATCTCAGTGCCGCTAGCCGCATCGATCGCACCGGCAGCTTTCCCGCCACTGGCTATTCTGGCACTGTCGAAAGCGCACAAATCACGCTCAATACGCCGCCCGGC